>JAJXVK010000026.1 GCA_021782155.1 Pseudomonadota bacterium | reverse complement strand
CGATCTGCACCGCGCGCGCTTCATCGAGGAACGCGCGCCCCGCCTCGGTCAGCGCGACGCCGCGCCCCACGCGGTGGAACAGCCGCACGCCATGACGCTCCTCGAGCGCGGCGATCGCGGAGGAGGCCGCCGACTGGGTGAGGTTCAGGGCACGCGCCGCCGCCGTCACGTGCTCGCGCTCGGCGACGGCGACGAAGATGCGGAGCTGTTCGAGCGTCATGGCGGACAATTAATCGCATCAGTCGATTGAAATGACAATAACGATGCGTTGGAATGATGAATTAGGGTTCGCTAATCGAAGCCGCGAAAGGAATCCCCATGGCTTCGATCGCCACCACCCAGCCGCGCCGGCCGCTCCGCCTGCTCGGCATCAGGCTGCCCTCGCCGAGGGACGTGCTGCCCGGCGTGCTGCTCTGCGTCGTCGTGACCGGCGCCGCCTATGCCGCGCAGCGCCTGGAGGCGGATCTCTTCGGCAAGGCCTGGCTCGAGGCGCTGGTGCTGGCGATCCTGATCGGCACCGTGGTGCGCACCGCCTGGACGCCGGGCGCGATGTGGCAGAAGGGCATCGACTATTCGGCCAGGTTCCTGCTCGAGGTCGCGGTGGTGCTGCTCGGCGCCTCGATCAGCACGGAGACGCTGGTGGCGACGGGGCCCAGGCTGTTGCTGGGCATCGTCTTGGTGGTCGCGCTGGCGATTGCGATCAGCTTCACCATCGGGCGGCTGCTCGGCCTGCCGCACCGCATGGCGCTGCTGGTCGCCTGCGGCAACTCGATCTGCGGCAACTCGGCGATCGCCGCGGTCGCCCCGGTGATCGGCGCGGACAGCGAGGATGTAGCCGCGAGCATCGCCTTCACCGCGGTGCTGGGCGTGATCGTGGTGCTGCTTCTGCCCGTCCTCGGTCTGTGGCTCGGCCTTGCCGGGCACGCCTATGGCGCCTTCGCGGGGCTGACGGTCTATGCCGTGCCGCAGGTTCTCGCCGCCGCCGCGCCGATGGGCGCGCTGGCGCTGCAATCGGGCACGCTGGTCAAGCTGGTGCGGGTGCTGATGCTCGGGCCGGTGTGCATGGTTCTCGCCTTCGTCGCGCCGTTCCTGCCGCACACCCGCGCGCCGGAAGGCGAGGCGGTCGCGGGAGGCGAGGAACGCCGCAGCGGCCTGCCGCCGCTCTCCAGGCTGATGCCGTGGTTCATCATCGGCTTCCTCGCGATGATGGCGCTGCGCTCGTTCGGACTGATCCCGCAGCCGCTGCTGACCCCGCTCGCAACGGTTTCGACCGCGCTGACCGTGCTGTCGATGGCCGCGCTGGGGCTGGGCGTCGACGTGCGCACCGTGGCGCGCGCCGGGGTGAAGGTGACGGCGGCGGTAACGCTGTCGCTGGTCGCGCTGGGCGGGCTCTCGGTCGCGGTGCTGCACCTGACCGGGGTGGCTTGACCCTATCCCTGGCCGGGCCGGATCCGCGCCCATCCGCGCGGGGTCCCCGACGGGATGTTGCCCAGTGCGATGCCTGGCCCCGGCGCGCCCGCGTGGAGTTTCGACTTCACCGCCACGCTGCGCAGGTCGGCCTCGGGATTGGGCGGCGCATCGGCCTGGCCGGTGGTTTCTGCGACGTCGCCTTGGGCCAATGGCTTTTCGAAGGCGAGGCCGCAGGCATCGTCCCTGGACCACACCACCTTGCAGAACGAGTGGAACGACTTCCATTCGAGGATCACCGTCGTGCCCGCGCGCGGCGGATCGCGCAGTTGCAGGCGCGCGCCGCCGACCGAGATATTGGTCAGCTGCCCCGACCGGCAACCCGCCGGGGTCCGCAGTTCGGCGGCGCAATAGGTGAGCACCCTCGTGTTTGCGCGACGTTCGATCTGCAGGACTTCATCTGACCCTTGAAAATACCGCATCTCACCATTCTCCGGGTGGCGTGGACGAGCCGTTTGGGCGATGTGCGCTGAACTGGCGCCCAAACTGCTCTGACGGCGGAAAATTCCCATACCCTTCACGTTGCCGGTTACCCGAAATTTACCATGACCGGCCGGGCCCGGCCGCTACGCGGGTGTCGCGCGCCGCGCGAAACGCCTGTCCTACAGGGGCGTTGCTGCGCTAACGCGAGGCATGGACTGCCGCACCGTCTTGCCGAAATCGACCCGATCGATCAAAGCCCGGCGGGTGATCGAAACCAATTCTCCTCAGGACACCGTCGCTTCCGTCAACTTCGCAAGAATGTTGCGCGAGGGGCGGGGATGAGCCGCAGCGTCCATCCGCTGCGCGCAAACGCGCGCGTGCTCGCCGCCAGCCTCGCGGGGACGGCGGTCGAGTTCTACGATTTCTACGTCTACGCCACCGCCGCCGCGCTGGTTCTGGGGCCGCTGTTCTTCCCGGCGGGCTCGAAGCAGGCGCAAGTCATGCTGGCCTTCATGAGCTTCGGCCTCGCCTTCCTCGCGCGGCCGGTGGGCGCGATCGCCTTCGGCCATTTCGGCGACCGCATCGGGCGCAAGTCGACGCTGGTCGCTTCGCTGATGCTGATGGGCGGCTCGACTCTGGCGATCGCCTTCCTGCCGACTTACGAGATGGTCGGCTGGGTCGCGCCGCTGCTGCTTTGCGTATTGCGCTTCGGGCAAGGCTTCGGGCTTGGCGGCGAGTGGGGCGGGGCGGCGCTGCTTGCGGTCGAGAACGCGCCCAAGGGCTGGGAGGCGCGCTTCGGGGCGGCGCCGCAACTCGGCGCGCCGGTGGGTTTCCTCGCCGCCAACGGGCTGTTCCTGCTGCTCGGGCTAGGGCTTTCCGACGCGGACTTCGCGGCCTGGGGGTGGCGGGTGCCGTTCCTGGCGAGCGCGGTGCTGGTCGCGCTGGGGCTGTGGGTGCGGCTGAAGATCGGCGAGACCCCGGCATTCAAGGCAGCGCTCGAACTCGCGCCGCCGCCGCCGGTGCCGCTCGGGACCCTGCTGCGGTATCACCCCTGGGCGGTCGTCGCCGGAAGCGCAGGAGTGGTTGCGTGCTTCGCCACGTTCTACCTCTCGACCGCCTTCGCGCTGTCCTATGGCACCGCCACGCTCGGCTATTCGCGCGAGCAGTTCCTTGCCGTCCAGCTCGTCGCGAACAGCTTCCTCGCGCTGGGTATCGTGCTCGCCGCGATCCGCGCCGATCGCATCGGCGCGCGCGGCGTGCTGCTGCACGGCGCGGCGGCGACGGTGGTGCTCGGCCTGGTGTTCGGGGTCGGGCTCGCTTCGGGCTCGCTGCTGGTGGCCTTCCTCACGCTGTCGGCCGCGCTGATGGTGATGGGCTTCACCTACGGCCCGCTCGGCGCGTGGCTGCCCACGCTATTCCCGGTGCCGGTGCGCTACACCGGGGTTTCGGTGGCGTTCAACGCGGGCGGGATCATCGGCGGCGCGCTTGCCCCGCTCGCCGCGCAGGTGCTTGCCGCGCAGGGCGGGGCCTGGCTGGTCGGGCTGCTGCTCTCCGCGGCGGGAACCATGACGCTGGCTGGCGTGTTTCTCTCCCGGCAGCAGGCCTGACCTGCTGATCCACGAGTGCCGGGTCGAATTCAGGAGCAAGCACAGATGCAAAAGCACGCTGCCTTCGCACTTTCCGCAGTCGCCGCGATCGGCCTCGCCGCTTCGCCGGCCATGGCCAGGACCAGGACGTGGCACAAGCCGATGCACCACCATGCCGAAGCAACCGCGTCCATGCCCAAGGCCGACGTGATCGCGCGCGACGCCCGCGGCCGCGCCACCAAGGTGCGCGTCGATGGCAAGGACTATGCCGTCTGCACCGCCAAGGTCACCGATGACTGCATCCAGCCGCGCCAGGCGGGTCTCCACTGGGGTGATACCCCTATGAAGAACTGGCCGGGCAAGCCGGCGAGCGACGATCGGGCCAAGCCGCCGGCACACAAGCCCGCTGCGGGCTGACCGGCCGGGCTCAGGCGCTGGCTCGCGCCAGGTGGAGCAGCGCCTTGCCGACCTTTCGGGTCGCGACCACATCGAGGCCCTTGAGCAGCGGCGTCTCGTCGGCGGCGGTTTCGAGGCTGATCCACGTCGCCTCGCCGATCCAGCCGAGGCGCCGCAGCTTGTCGAGCGCCACCGGCCCCGCGCCGGTATGGTAGGGCGGGTCGAGCAGCAGCAGGTCCAGCGGCTGCTTCGCCGGACCCAGCGCCAGCACCGAAGAGGCGCGCACGTCGGCGCGGTCCTGCGCGCGCAGCGCGGCCACGTTGGCGCGGATCGCGCGGATCGCGCCCGCGTCCTGCTCGACGAACACGCACTTCGCCGCGCCGCGCGACAGCGCTTCGAGCCCGAGCGCGCCCGAACCGGCGAAGAGGTCCGCGACCTCGAGCCCCTCGAAGCTGCCAAGCCGGCTGGTGAGCATCGAGAACAGCGTCTCGCGCGTGCGGTCAGCCGTCGGCCGTGTCGAGTTTCCCTCGGGCGCGCGCAGCGGCCGCCCGCGCCATTCGCCGGCAACGATGCGCAAGCCGCCCGGCCTCATCCCTGCCTCAGGCCCTTGCGAAAGCGTTCGACTTCGACCTGCTTGACCTCGTCAGCCTGACCGCGCTGCAGGTCGCCGAGCCGGAACGGCCCGTAGGCGGTGCGGATCAGGCGCGAGACCTGCAGGCCCAGGTGTTCGAGAACGCGGCGCACTTCGCGGTTCTTGCCTTCGGCCAGCGTCATCTCGATCCACTGGTTGCGCCCGGTGCGGCGCTCCATGTTGGCGTCGATCGAGCCGTAACGCACGCCCTCGATGGTGATCCCCTCGATCAGGTCCTCGAGTTGCTGCTGGCTGACCTCGCCGAAGGTTCGTGCGCGATAGGTGCGCGGCACGCCGGTGGCGGGCAGCTCCATCGCGCGCTTGAGCTCGCCGTCGTTGGTCAGCAGCAGCAGCCCCTCGGTGTTGAGGTCGAGCCGGCCCACGGGCATCAGGCGCGGGGTGCCCCTGGGCAGTGCGTTCCTCAGCGCAGTGTAGATCGTCGGCCGCCCGCGCGGATCGCGCTCGGCGGTGATGAGGCCAGCGGGCTTGTGGAAGCGGAACAGGCGCGGCGGTTCGGGCGCGGCGACCGGCTTGCCGTCGACGCTCACCCCCTTGAGGCTGGTGAGCAGCGTGGCGGGCGTGGTGACGGTCTCCTCGCCGATCTTCACGCGGCCTTCGGCGATCATGCGTTCGACCTCGCGGCGGCTGGCGATACCGGCGCGCGCGAGCAGCTTGGCGATGCGGTCGCCGCCGCGGTCTTCGTCCTTCGGGGAATTCATCGGCGCGCCTTACAGCGAAGCGGGGCTTCCGTCACCCTTCGCCATCTGTTCCTCGCAGATCTCGTGGAAGCGGCGGATTCCGCCCTCGAGCGTGCCAAGCGTCAACTGACCGATCGTGCCCGTCTCCAGCCCCTGCTGGCCAAGCGCTGCGGCACGGAAGTCCTCGCCCGCGAAGACCCCGCCGTCGAGCAGATCCCAACTCCTGCGCCAGTGCCTTTCCGCCTTTTCGTTCTGCGGCGCTTCGGGGATCAGCATGAAGTCCTCGACCAGTGTGCGGCTCATGCCTCCTGGCATGATCGTCATGACGTTGACGTAGTCGGGGCTGACCACGATCACCGTCGCGGGAAACAGCTGGTAGGCGAAGGTCGCGACCTTGCGCAGCGTGTCCCAGTCGTCGAGATCGACGCCCTCCATCTCCGCCGCGCGCCCGACCAGCGCGCGCTGGTGCGGGCCGATCTGGTCGCCGGCGGTGATACCGTCCTTGAAGAACGGCGCGATCGTTTCCGCGTGGAGGCGCAGCACGTGGTAGCTTTCGAGGAAAGCGTCCATGATGAGCTTCCAGTTCGCCGCCACCTCGTGCGTCCGCCGCGCATAGAGGTGCTTGCCGGCAAGCCCGATGGCGTCGAAATCGCGCCCCACTTCCGCCGCGTCGGCAAAGTCGGCCTGTGGCACCGGCGAGAACCAGATCAGCCCGCCCGATTCGTGGCTCGGCAGTTCGACCAGCCCGTGCTGGGACTTGTCCAGGCCGGGGAAGGTATCGGGCCGGGGAAGCGCCAGAAGCCGGCCGTCCGTCGCATAACTCCATGCGTGATAGGGGCAGACCATGCGCTTCGACTTCGCCGCCACGCAGCCTTCGACGAGCCGCGTGCCGCGATGGCGGCACACGTTCATGAACACGTGCGCCACGCCCTCGCCGTCGCGGGTGACGAGCAGCGGGCGCCCGGTCGCGTCGTGCGCGACGTGCATGTCGGGCTCGGGCAGCAGCGCCGAGGGGCACAGCACTTGCGGCACGCGGCCGAACAGCGAGCGTTTCTCGCGCGCCCAGTGCGCCGGGTCGGTATAGACCGAGGCGGGCACGTGTCCGATCCCCGCGTTGCCGCGCGCTTCTCCCGCTGCGACCTTGCGCGCCAGCACGAGCTGGCCCTCCGTCGGTCGGCTCATCGCGCTTCCCCTTCATATTTGTTCTTGCGGGGGTGGATATAGCCCGATTGCCCGCTAGTCTTGAAGTGTTTCCAGGGATCGCGCGCGGCGAATGGCTCTCGCCGCCGTCAGGATGAGGATCGTTGATGGCAACCGAGGCAGACCAACCCGCGCCGCGGCCCAAGGGGCTGAAGCTGCTTGCAGCGGCGCTTGCCAGCCGCAAGTCGGCCTGCATGCTCGCCTTCGGCCTCTCCTCCGGCCTGCCCTTCGCGCTGCTGGTCGGGACGCTGACCGCATGGCTGGGCGAGGTCGGGGTCAAGCTCGCGACGATCGGCGTGTTCTCGTGGATCGGGCTCGCCTATTCGTTCCAGTTCCTGTGGTCGCCCATTGTCGACCGGCTGCGCCTGCCGGGGCTCGAGCGGCTGGGGCGGCGCAAGGGCTGGATCGTGCTGTGCCAGGCGGTGGTGCTCGCTGCCTTCGCGGGTCTCGCGATGACGGACCCTGCCGCCGACATCGGCCGCTTCGTGCTGGTCGCCTTCGCTGGCGCGGTGGCCTCGGCCACGCAGGACATCGCGATCAACGGCTGGCGCATCGACAATGCCGACGAGGAAACGCCCATCGGCCTGCTCACCGCGCTCTACCAGTTCGGCTATCGCACGGCATCGATCATCGGCGGCGCGATCGCGCTGGTGCTGGCCTCGTCGATGAGCTGGCCGCAGGTCTACCTCGTGATGGCCGCGCTGATCGGGCTGCTGGTCTTCGCCACGCTCGCCGCGCCCGATACGCCGCGCCCGCCGCCCGCGACGCTCGAGGGCGCGCTGGCCGAGCCCGGCGCGCTCAAGCCGCGAACCCGCGCGATGCTGCTGCTGGCGGTGGGCGCAAGCTGGCTCTGGGCGATCTTCACCATCGTGCGCTTCATGATCTCGATGCTGGCCGACACGCCGCCGGACGTGCCGAGGCCCTCGGTCACCGAGTTCAGCTTGACCTACGGCCCGCTGATCCTGCTGGCCACGGTGTTCCTGCCGCTGCTGCTGGCGGCGCTGGCCAACTGGCTCAAGCGCCAGCCCGAACGGGTGCTGGCCGCGCACGACACCACCGGCGGCGCGGGGCGCGGGATTGCCAACCACCTCTATTCGGCGCTGGTCGACACGCTGTCGGACCTCTGCGCGCGGCTGGGATGGGGCGTGCTGGTCATCCTCGGCTTCATCCTCACTTACGCCATCTGCTACAACATCTGGGCGAGCTTCGCGTATCCCTTCTACCTTGGCGAACTGAAATACACGAAAGAGGAGGTCGCCTTCGCCTCGAAGGTGTTCGGCATCGTCATGACGATGCTGGGGATAAGCCTGGGCGGTTATCTCTACGGACGGATCGGGCGCTTCCCCACGGTGCTGCTGGGCGCGATCCTGCCGCCGCTGGGCAACTTCCTCTACGCCGATCTTGCCGATGGCGGGAAGGGGATCGACGCCTTCTCGCACCTGCTGCGGCTCGACGCGCTGGCGCAGATGTTCGGCTCGGACGAGCGGATGGTGCGGCTGATGCTGGCGATCTGCTACGAGAACGTGTCCACCGGCCTCGCGCTGACCGCCTTCGTGGCCTACGTCTCCTCGATCGTCAGCAAGAAGTACGCGGCGATCCAGTATGCGCTGCTGTCGTCGCTGGTGTCGCTGGTGGGCACGCTGGGGCGCGGCGCGGTTGGGCGCGCCTTCGACCAGTTCGGCTATGCCCCCGTGTTCCGCTGGACCGCGGCGACCGCGCTGGTCGCGGTGCTGTTCGTCGCGCTCGAATGGGCGCGAACGAGCCGGATCGAGCGCCGGCTCAGTCGGGAATCTGGCGATTGAGACGGAGCACGTCGCCCGCGACGTAGAGCGAACCTGCGATCAGCACGTCGCCCGGCGCATCAATCGCGGAGAGGGCAGAGGCGAAGTCGGGAAAGCTGCGCACGGGCATGTCGGTGAATGGCGCAAAATCGGCCGGCGCGTGCGCCTCGTGTCCCGGCGCAGGGACGATCGAGACGCTGAGCAGCTTGCCGGAAAGCGGCTGGAGGATCGCCGCCGGGTCCTTGCTCGACAGCATTCCCATGACGAGGTGCATCCTCGGCTGATCCGCGAAATGGCGAGCGATCGCCGCGCCCGCGTCGGGGTTGTGCCCGCCGTCGAGCCACACCTCGCGGCCCGGCGCGAGATCGGTCAGCGGACCGCGTCCGAGCCGCTGCAGCCGCGCGGGCCAGCGCGTGTCGACGATGCCCTTGCCCGCCGCGTCCTTCGGCACCTCGAATATGCGCTGGCGGCGCAGCATGGCGACCGCCAGCGCGGCATTGTCGGCCTGGTGCGCACCGGCGAGCGCGGGGAGCGGGAGGGTGAGCTCGCCGCGTTCGTCGCGGTAGTGGATCGACGCACCCGCCTCGGCGAACCAGTCGCGCCCGCGCAGGAACAGCGGCGCTCCGGCGCGCGCGGCGGCGGCCTCGATCTCGCGCGTGGCGATCGCGGGATAGGCCTGCGTCACCAGCGGCACCCCCGGCTTGGCGATGCCAGCCTTCTCGAAGGCGATGCGCGCGAGCGGCTCGGCGGGCACGTTGTCCTCGGGCGCGAGCAGGAAGGCCTCGTGGTCGAGCCCCAGCGTGGCGATGCCGCAGACGAGCGGCACCTTCATCACGTTGGTCGCATCGAACCGCCCGCCAAGTCCCGTTTCAATCACGCAGGCGTCGGCGGGAATGCGGGCGAAGGCAAGGAACGTGGCGACAGTCGTCACCTCGAAGAAGCTGGGGCTCATCTCGCCCGCCGCGTCGAGCACTTCCTTGAGCAGCTCGGCGAGCAGCGCGTCGTCGATCAGCTTTCCGGCGATGCGGATGCGCTCGTTGTAGCGCACGAGGTGCGGCTTGGTCGCGGCGTGGACAGTGTAGCCCGCCGTCTCGAGGATCGAGCGCAGGTAGGCGCAGGTCGAGCCCTTGCCGTTGGTCCCCGCGACATGGAGCACCGGTGGCATCGAGTCCTGCGGATCGCCGAGCCGGGCGCAAAGCTCGCGAACGGGGTCAAGGCTCAGCCGTCCCTGCGGGAGGGTGAGCGCGCCGAGCCGGTCGAGCTGGGCCTGCACCGCCGGATCGTCGGAGATCGCGAAGTCTTTCATCGGCGGGCCGTTCGGCGCGAGGCGAGGGGCGTCAGGCCGCCTTGGCCGCCATCAGGTAGTCGAGCGTGCGCGCCAGCGTGTCCTTGAGGTCGCGGCGGTGGACCACCATGTCGACCATGCCGTGATCGTGGAGGTACTCGGCACGCTGGAAGCCTTCGGGAAGCTTCTCGCGGATCGTGTCCTGGATCACGCGCTGGCCGGCAAAGCCGATGAGCGCGCCCGGCTCGGCGATCTGTACGTCGCCCAGCATCGCGTAGCTGGCGGTGACGCCGCCGGTGGTCGGGTCGGTCAGCACGACGATGTACGGGAGCCCGGCCGCGCGCAGCTGCGAGATCGCGACCGTGGTGCGCGGCATCTGCATGAGCGAGAGGATGCCTTCCTGCATCCGCGCGCCGCCCGCCGCGGTGACGGCGATGTAGGCGCACCTGTCCTTCAGCGCGCGCTTGACCCCGGCCAGGAACGCGTCGCCCACAGCCATGCCCATCGAGCCGCCCATGAAGGCGAACTCCTGCACGCCGACGACCGCCTTGTGACCGTCGATCTTGCCGGCGGCGTTGGTCAGCGCGTCGGGGTGCGGGTTGGCGGCGCGGGCGGCCTTCAATCGGTCGCCGTATTTCTTGGAGTCGCGGAACTTGAGCGGGTCTTCCTTGACCTTGGGCGCGGGAAGAAGTTCGAAGCCAGGGTCCATCAACTGCGCGAGCCGCGCGTCGGCGCCGATGCGGCCGTGATGCTCGCAGCGCGGGCAGACCGAGAGGTTGTCCTCGTACTCCTTGACGAACAGCATCTCGCTGCACGCGGGACACTTGATCCACAGGTTGTCGGGCGTCTCGCGCTTGGGCGAGAACGGCAGGGCGTTCCTGACCTTGGTGATCCAGCTCATGCCGGTTCCTTACGCGAATGATGCACGGCTTGCGAGAGGGCGCTGGTCAGCTCGCGCAGCGGGCCGGCGGCATTGGCGCCATGCTCGGCGATGATGTCGACCAGTGCGGAGCCGACGACCACGCCGTCCGCCACCCTGGCGATTTCGCGCGCCTGTTCGGGGGTCCGCACGCCGAAGCCGACCGCGATCGGCAGATCGGTGGAGGCCTTCAGCCGCGCCATCGCATCGGCGATGCTGGCGGTTGCGGCCTGCTGCTTGCCGGTTATGCCGGCGACCGAGACATAGTAGAGAAACCCGCCCGACCCTTCGAGCACGGCGGGCAGCCGCGCGGCGTCGGTCGTGGGCGTGGCGAGGCGGATCAGGTCCACGCCCGCCGCGCGCAGGTCGGGGCCGAGCGAATCGTCCTCCTCGGGCGGAATGTCGACGCAGATGACGCCGTCGACTCCTGCCTTGGCAGCGGCCTTGGCGAACCAGTCGGCCCCGCGCCGGACCATCGGGTTGGCATAGCCCATCAGCACCAGCGGCACCTCAGGATGGCGCGCGCGGAAGTCGGCGGCGATTTTCAGGATATCGGCGGTGCGGGTGCCCGCGCCGAGGCTGCGCAGGTTCGCGGCCTGGATCGCCGGGCCGTCGGCCATCGGGTCGGTAAAGGGCATGCCCAGCTCGATCACGTCCGCGCCGCCCTCGACCAACGCGTCGAGCAGCGCAGGAGTGGCGTCGGGCGTGGGATCGCCGGCGGTGATGAAACAGACGAGCGCGGGGCCGCGCGCGAACGCCTGTGCGAACCGGCTCACAGCTCCACCCCCAGGTGCTCCGCGACCGAGAAGATGTCCTTGTCGCCGCGACCGCAGAGGTTGGCGAGGATGATCGCTTCCCTGGGCATCGTCGGCGCAACCTTCTTCACCGCGGCGATGGCGTGGCTGGGTTCGAGCGCGGGAATGATCCATTCGGTGCGGCACAGCAGCTGGAAGGCGTCCAGCGCCTCGGTGTCGGTCACCGAGGTATAGTCGACGCGGCCGATTTCCTTCAGCCAGGCGTGCTCGGGGCCGATGCCGGGATAATCCAGACCCGCGCTGATCGAATGGCCTTCGGTGATCTGGCCGTCCTCGTCCTGCAGCAGGTAGGTCTTGTTGCCATGGAGCACGCCGGGGAAGCCGCCCGCCAGACTGGCCGCGTGCTCCTTGTCGAGCCCGTGGCCCGCCGCCTCGACGCCGAGCATCTTGACGTCCTTGTCGTCAAGGAACGGGTGGAACAGGCCGATGGCGTTGCTGCCGCCGCCGATCGCCGCAACCAGGAGGTCGGGCAGGCGGCCGGTGCGCGATAGCATCTGCGCGCGCGCTTCCTTGCCGATCACGCTCTGGAAGTCGCGCACCAGTTCCGGATAGGGGTGCGGACCCGCCGCGGTGCCGATGATGTAGAAGGTGTCGTGGACGTTCGCGACCCAGTCGCGCAGCGCCTCGTTCATCGCGTCCTTCAGCGTCGCGGCGCCCGCCGTGACCGGCACGACCGTTGCGCCCAGCAGCTTCATGCGGAACACGTTGGGCGCCTGGCGCGCCACGTCGGTCGCACCCATGAAGATCGTGCAGGGCAGGCCGAAGCGCGCGCAGACCGTGGCGGTGGCGACGCCGTGCTGGCCCGCGCCGGTTTCGGCGATGATCCGGGTCTTGCCCCTGCGCATGGCGAGCAGGATCTGCCCGATGCAGTTGTTGATCTTGTGCGCGCCGGTGTGGTTGAGCTCGTCGCGCTTGAACCACACTTGGGCTCCACCGAGCTCCTCGGTCAGGCGCGGCGCGAAGTAGAGCGGGCTGGGGCGGCCGACGTAGTGTTCGAGCAGGTCATCGAACTCGGCCTGGAACGCCGGGTCGGCCTTGGCCGCGCGGTATTCCTTCTCGAGGTCGAGGATCAGCGGCATGAGCGTTTCGGCGACATAGCGCCCGCCGAACTGGCCGAAGTGGCCGCGATCGTCGGGCATGGTGCGGAAGCTGTTCGGGGTGCGCTCGGTCATGGTTTCATCGTGCCTTTGGTCGGGCGGCGATTGGCAGAGTGCGACCCCTGTGTCCAGCGAACTCGCGGACTTGCGCCATCGCCGGGCGAATGCGCCCAACCGGTTATCAATTGCGACAATGTGCCGGGAGCGAAAAAATAGTTGTTTTGCAATGGGTTGCGATCAATTCTGACCAGAGTCTGGCCGCGCCGTTCACATGGTGGACAGATTGCTCAGGCTAGCCCGGTGCTGTCGGAGAGATTCGGCAAGATGTTGAAATACAAGGAAATACGTATGCGACTGATACTCGCTTCGCTTGCCGCCGCTGCATCCGTTGCCGCGGCCGCAACCCCCGCGCTTGCCAACGACGCCCGCGTCGAAGTCCGCACCGGGCTCGGCTGGACCGACGGCCTGCCCTCGAAGGCGACCGCGGGCGGCGCGCTCGGCTATGACATGGGCATGGGCCCGGTCGTCGTCGGTGTGGAGCAGTCGATCGACAAGGTGCTCGCCAGCGGCAGCAAGGCGCGCTGGGGCAGCTCGGTGCGCGCGGGCGCCAAGGTGACACCCGGCACGCTGGTCTACGCCACGGCCGGATACAACTACGGTGTCGGCCCCAACGCGACCGACATCGGTGGCGGGGTCGAACATCAGTTCTCGATGTCCCCGCTCTACGGCAAGATCGAATACAAGCACTTCTTCAACGAAGACGGCGCGCGCGACAGCAACGCGGCGCTGTTCGGCGTGGGCCTCAGGTTCTGACCGGATAAACAGTCGCCAAAGCCACGTTGGCGAGGGAGGGCGGTCCCGAGCGGGCCGCCCTCTCTTTTGCGCTATTCGCCGCGCGCGGACTTGCAGAACGCGGCGATCTTCGCGCTGTCCTTCACCCCCGGCGCGCTTTCGACGCCCGACGAGGTGTCGACCAGCGCCGCGCCGGTGATCGCGGCGGCCTCGGCGACGTTTTCAGGGGTGAGCCCCCCGGCGAGCCCCCAGCGCAGCGGGTGGCGCGCGCCCTTGAGCAGCGTCCAGTCGATGCGCAGCCCGGTGCCGCCGGGCAGCGGCGCGCCTTCGGGCGGCTTGGCGTCGTAGAGCGCGAAATCGGCCGCGCCGGCATAGGCGCGCGCGGCGTGAAGATCCTCGCGCTTCCTCACCCCGATCGCCTTCCACACCTCGCGTGCCGTGGCCGACCGGATGCTCGCGCAGAGCGCCGGGGCTTCCTTGCCGTGGAGCTGGACCACGTCGAGCGGGACTTGCGCCAGCACCGCTTCAACTTCGCCCGGCTCGGGATCGACGAACAGCCCCACGACCCGCGCGCGCCCGGCGGCACGCGCGGCGAGCGCGGCAGCCTGGTCGGGAGCGACGTTGCGCGGGCTCTTCGCGCAGAACACAAGCCCGAAGTGTTCGGCCCGAGCGCTTAGGGCAGCGTCGAGCGCTTCGGCAGAGTTGATGCCGCAGATCTTGATCGCGGGCATTGGCATGGATTGCGTCCTAGAGCGTCGCCTCGATCGCGCGCGCGGCAATCAGCGGGTCTTCGGCGCGGCTGATCGGGCGGCCGACGACGAGCACGCTGGCGCCCGCGTCGCGCGCTTCGCGCGGGGTGACGGTGCGCTTCTGGTCTCCCGCCCTGCCGTCCGACGGGCGCAGGCCGGGGACGACGAAGTAGCCGTCCTTCCACTGCTTGTGCACCGCCGCGACTTCGTGGCCGGAACAGACGATGCCGTCGAGCCCCGCCTTGTGCGCCAGCTCCGCCAGCCGCAGCGCCTGGTCGTGCGCCGAGCCCGAGACGCCGGTGCGGGCAAGATCGCCGTCGTCGAGACTGGTCAGCACGGTGACAGCCACGACCTTGCAGCCATCGGCCGCGGCGGCCTTGGCGTCTTCCATCATCGCCTGTCCGCCCGCGGCGTGGACCGTCACGATCGACGGTTCGAGCACGTGGATCGCGTGCATCGCCGCGGCCACGGTGTTGGGGATGTCGTGCAGCTTGAGGTCGAGGAAGATCGGAAGGCCGATCTTGTGGATCTCGTGCACCCCGTGGTGGCCGTGCGCGCAGAAGAACTCCAGCCCCAGCTTGAGCCCGCCCACATGGGCGCGGACCTTCTGGCCAAGGGCGACGGCGGCGTCGAGCCGCAGCAGGTCGAGAGCGAGATAGACGGGGTTGGTCACGGGATTACGCATTCGTTCCTGACGTGCTGTCGAATTGGGTCGACGTGCCGAGCGGCGCGCCGGGCGCCTGCGCGGCGATGGTGTTTTCGAGGCTCGAGATGCGCCGGCCCATGCGCCAGCGGGTGATCTTGTGCAGCAACCAGGTCGGCAACAGGCCGAGCAGGAACGCGACAATCACCAGCGCGGGCAGTTTGGTTTCGAGCACAAGGCCCTCCCAGATGCGCACTTCGACCGTCTGCCAGTTCGCCAGCGAGAAAAGCGCCAGCGCGACGGCAATGACGATCCAGACGATCGTGCGGATGATCTGCATCGGTTTGATCCCCTTGTTCTCCTCAGCGCGATGCTAGGGCGCTTTGCCTAGGAAGGCGAGTCCCCGAAAACACGCGCGAAGATCGTGTCGACCGCCTTGAAATGGTAGCCGAGGTCGAACTTCTCCTCGAGCTGCTGCGGACTGAGCGCAGCGGTCACTTCGGGATCTGCCTTGAGCAGTTCGAGCAGGTTGAGCTGCCCGTCCGATTCCCACACCTTCATCGCGTTGCGCTGGACCAGGCGGTATGCGGCGTCGCGCTCCAGCCCGGCCTGCGTGAGCGCCAGCAGCACGCGCTGCGAGTGGACGAGGCCGCCCATCCGGTCGAGGTTCTTCTGCATCCGCTCGGGATAGACCACGAGCTTGTCGACCACCGAGGTGAGGCGTGCCAGTGCGAAGTCCAAAGTGATGGTCGCGTCAGGGCCGATGAAGCGCTCGACCGAGGAGTGCGAGATATCGCGCTCGTGCCACAGCGCCACGTTTTCCAGCGCGGGGACCACCGCCGAGCGGACCATGCGGGCGAGGCCGGTCAGGTTCTCGGTCAGCACCGGGTTGCGCTTGTGCGGCATCGCCGACGAGCCCTTCTGGCCGGGCGCGAAGTATTCCTCGGCTTCCAGAACTTCGGTGCGCTGCAGGTGGCGGACTTCGACCGCGAGCCGCTCGATCGAGCTGGCGATCACGCCAAGCGTGGCGAAGAACATCGCGTGGCGGTCGCGCGGGATGACCTGGGTCGAGACGGGGTCGGGCTCGAGCCCCATCTGCCCGGCGACATAGGCTTCGACCGAGGGATCGATGTTGGCGAAGGTGCCCACCGCGCCCGAGATCGCGCAGGTCGCAATCTCCGCGCGCGCGCCGACGAGGCGCGCCTTGCAGCGGTCGAACTCGGCATAGGCCTGCGCCAGCTTGAGCCCAAACGTGGTTGGCTCGGCGTGGATGCCGTGGCTGCGGCCGATGGTCGGCGTGTACTTGTGCTCCATCGCGCGGCGCCGGATCGCGGCGAGCAGGGCGTCGAGGTCTTCGAGCAGCAGGTCGCTGGCGCGGGCGAGCTGCACCGCCAGCGTGGTATCGAGCACGTCGGAACTGGTCATGCCCTGGTGCATGAAGCGCGCCTCGGGGCCGACCTGCTGCGCCACCCAGTCGAGGAAGGCGATCACGTCGTGCCTGGTGACGGCCTCGATCGCGTCGATCGCGGCGACGTCGATCTTCGGGTCGGTCGCCCACCAGTCCCACAGCGCCCTGGCGCCGCTTTCGGGCACGACGCCCAGCTCGCCCAGCTTCTGCGTGGCGTGCGCCTCGATCTCGAACCAGATGCGATAGCGTGCTTCGGGTTCCCAGATCGCGGTCATCGCGGGACGGGCGTAACGGGGGACCATGTTCGACTCCGGTTGAATGGTGTGGGGTTGAAAGGTGCTGGCGCGCGGCTAGGAGGAGCGGGCGCAAATGGCAAGGCCGGAGCGCCGGGGAAAGCCCGGCGCGGCGCGGTTGCCCCCGCGCGCCCGCTCCGGCATGGTCGGCTTCGATCCGTTACCGAGGCGAGGAGAAGAACGATCCCGACGGCGCTTGCGAGCATCGCGAAGACCCTGCGGACGGCGGGAACGGCGGCGCTGCTGCTGATCGCCGCGGCTGTTGGCGGTGAGGGCGCCTGCGCGCAGGCACCGGCGCTTCCGGGCGCCGCGTCTCCGCTTTCCGCGCCCTCCGCGCCGCGCGATGCCGCCGACCCATCCTTGCCGGCCGACGCGAGGCTCGCCGGGTTCAATGCCGACGCTGCGAAGGCATTGGCGCTGCTGCGCGACACGGCCGGGCGGACCGACAAGGAAGCGCAGCACGAGGTCGACGGGATGCGCGACCGTCTGGCGGACGACCGCGATGCGGCGCAGACGCTCGCCGACGAGGGAACGATCGGGACGCGGCTGACGCAGGCAGAGATCGACGTCCTGGGCCCGGCGCCGAAGTCGGGCGAGAGCGAGCCGGCGGCGCTCGCGGCCAAGCGCAGCCAGCTCGAGAACCAGCTCGGCCTCCAGATGCTGCCCGTGCTGCGCTGGCGCGAGGCGCAGGCCCGCTCCGCGACGCTGGTCGGCGAACTCGACACGCGCAGTTCGGCCATGACACGCATGCGCCTGCTGACGCACGGTTATTCGCCGCTCGATCCCCGGCTATGGCGCGGCGCGCTTGTCGAGGCCGACCAGACCCTTGCGGTGGCCGCCGGAAAGTTCGCCGAAGTCCGGGCGCGGATCGGTTCGGGCATGATGGCGGGGCTGGCCCTGCTCGCGCTCGTGCTGCTCGTGGCGCCGCCGCTGCTGTTCTACCGCGTGTGGAACCGCATCCGCGTCGCGGGCGAGGGCCGGATCATCATGGCCGCACACATCTGGCAAAAGCTCGGCCTGGCGATTGCGCTCGACGTGGTGTCGTTCGTGCTCTTCATGATCGTGCTGGCGCTCGCGACCGGCGGGATCGCGCTGACGATGCGGCCACTGGCCGGGGCGGAGGCGATTGGCGCTGTCGTCGGATCGCTGCTCGGCGCGAGCCTGCTGCTGGTGTTCGCGCAGTGGCTGGGCCGGTCGGTGCTGCTCTCGCCGATCCGCGAACTGCGGCTGATCCGCCTGAACGCCGGACCGGCGCACCGGTCGCTGGTGATCGTGCGGTTGCTCGGGCTGGTCCTGACATTGGGCGCGGTGCTGGAGCGGTCCGAGGAGGCGGGAACGATCGCCGAGTCGGCCGCCGGACTTCTGTCGAGCATGCTCGTCATCGCGGGGTGCTGGCTGCTGTCGCGTCTCGCCGGCCTGATCCGCGGCGGCGAGCGCGAACCGAAGCCCGCCGCCGACCCGCAGGACCCGCAGCCCGCGGGGCTGGACTTCGGCACGCCGGTCAGCCGCGTGCTTTCCGCGCTCTCGCTGGTCGCCGCGCTGATGGCGCTGGCGGGATACGTCATGCTGGCGCGCGAGATTTTCTCCGACCTGCTGCTCAGCCTCGCGACGGTGACCAT
>JAJXVK010000240.1 GCA_021782155.1 Pseudomonadota bacterium | reverse complement strand
ACCGAGGTCTTGAGGTTGGTTTCCCACGCGGTCTTGATCGTGTTGAGCGTGGGCATCGGGATCGCCGAGCGCAGCACCTTCAGCGGCGCGTCGATCTTGGCGATGTTCGGACCCCAGTCGGCGAAACCGTCGGGATTGATCATGTCGGGCGACAGCTGGTTGCCGGTCGAGATCAGCTTGAGCATCACGCGGCTGAACGGGCGCAGCACGTTCTTGGCGCTCTCCATGCCGTGCTTGATCGCGGTTTCGCGCAGCAGCATGACGAGCCCGCCAGGCGAGTTCTCGAACGGGCAGCGCGCCGCGCAGGTGTAGCACTGGGCGCAGGCCCAGATCTTCTCCTGCATCGCGTCGTAGATGCCCTCGAGGTTCTCGGTCCACAGCAGCTGGACGATCTCGCGCGGGCTGAAGTCGTAATAGTGCGCCGCCGGGCATGTTGCGGTGCAGATGCCGCAGTTGAGGCATCCGTTGAGCTCGTGATCATAGCGCTCGAACGACTGGATGTCGGCGAAAATCTCCTCGAGCTTGTCGCGCGAGATGACCGGCGTTTCGGCCACCGGATCGCCGATGAACTCCTGAACTCGTGTTCCCGCGTGCATCGTGTTGTCTCTCCCCGCCTGGCCCTGTTGCCGTGCCCTCAGCGGCTTTTCAGTAAGTCATGACCTTGCAATCGCCTTCCATGACCTCCTCGATCAGGTAAGCCCCACCCACGATGCCTTCGCATTCGGGAATGAGGTCCTCTTCCTTCATGTCGAACAGGTCGAGGTTGGGCGAGCAGCAGTAGAACTTTGCGCCCGCGTCATGCGCGTCCTTGATGAAGTCGTAGACCGTCTTGGGCGATCCCGGCTTGACCACCAGACTCTCCGCGACGCCCTTCTTCATCAGGCGGCCCGAAGTGGCAGTGCAGATAACGTCGACCTCGTATTCCATCGCCGCCGCGACGGTCGCCTGGAAGATCGGCGCGCCAAGTTCCTCGCCGTTGCGCGGATCGGTGTTGGCCATGACGATGATCAGCTTGGAAGCCATCGGTATCTTCTCCTCGAACGGGCTGCCGATCTGGTGTGGCATCTCCGTCATATTCTTGATCGCGAGTCGTAGATTAGCATTTTAGGTTTTTCTAATGCAAGCCCCGGAACCGATTTCTTTGCATGCCTTTCACTGCATGAGTCCGGTCACCGAAACGAGGCCGGTCATCATCGGCACGAGCGCGTCCTCGATACCGCGCCGGGCGGAACGAACATGCTGTAATTGTTCAGCAATTCCTTCCGGACTTTCCTCGAACTCCATGACCAGGTCTTCGATCATCGCGGTCTTGAGGCCGGGGTGGAACGCGAAGCCGAACGCGGTGTCGCCCATCTGGAAGGCGAGCGGCGCGCCTTCCTCGTCGACCGCGAGCACGCGCGCGTGCGCCGGGGGAATCGCCCGGTCGCGGCCATAGGTCACGTAGGGCAAGCTCTCTGGCATGTAGCCGGCGAGCGCATCCGGGCCGGTACGCCTGGCGGTTCCGACGCGGCAGGCGAGCGGCGCGCGCACGACCTCCCCTCCCCCGGCCAGCGCAACGATCTGCGCGCCAAGGCCGATGCCGATCACTAGCTTGTTGGCCATCATGCACGATCGCGCCAGCGCCAGCTCCTCGGCCAGCGTCGGAAGGTCGCGTTCTCCTGCCGTGCCCCACGGCCCCGCGCCGAGCAGCACCAGTCCGTCGCCGACGAGGTCGAGGTCGGGAATGCGCACCGCGCCGGTGAACGGGCGGATATAGCGAAAGCGGATACGCCGGCCCTCGAGATGGTCTTCCATCAGGCCGAGGTATTCCGCGCTGTCGTGCTGGATGACGGTGAGCGCCTTCATCCCTCGGCGGGCACCGGCTCGGCCGCGATAGCGGCGTCGGCGGCGGCGACGAAATCGTCCGCGCCGATCGACAGCAGCCCGCCGGGCGGCAATTGCGCGAAATAGGCGCGGATCGCCGCGGCAAGCCCCGTCAGCGGCACGCGGCGCAGCTTCGCTTCGAGGTCGAAGACGATGCGCGGCGGGGCGACGAAGTAGTCGCCGGTGAACAGGATCTCGCGCACGCGGTCGTTGGTCACGCCCTCGAGCCGCAAGTGCGCGCTGACGATCCCTCCCGCACCGATGTGGTGGCCGACGCGCATCCCCGCCTCGCGGCTCGCCCCGTCGATCTCGGTGACGAAGTTCTCGGTGCCGATTTCCTCGTCGAAGGCGCGGCGCGCCTCCGCCTCCTCGGCCTCGGACAACGCTTCGGGGGTCAGGTCGAGCCCCAGGTTTTCGGCCAGCCCCGCCGCGATGGCGTCCTGCACCGCCTTGAGCGGCGGCGCCTTGCCGAGCAGCGCAGCGAGCGTCGTCACGCGGCTCGCCGCATCGTCGAGATCGCGCTTGGCGAGCTTGGCCTTGGGCACGTTCAATGCCTGCGCGATGGTCTGCGGGTCGAGGTCGACGAGCACCGTGCCCTGGAACATCAGCACGTTACCATCGAAGAACCCGCCGGTGCCGCTGATCTTGCGCCCGCCCACCTCGATGTCGTTGCGCGGACGATAGCGCGCGTCGATGCCGAGCTTGGATAGACCCGCCGCCGCCGCCTCGCAGATGCGCCTGGTGATCTCGCCAAGGTCGCAGCCGGGAAAGGCCGCGCGATCGCAGGTGATCGCCCAGCCCAGTTGCTGCGGATCGAGATAGATCGCCCCGCCCCCGGTCATTCGCCGCGCGGTGCCGATGCCGCTGGCCGCGCAATAGTCGAGGTTGAGCTCGAGACTCAGGTCCTGGTGCCGGCCGACCAGCGCGCTCGGCTCGAAGTGGATGAAGCGCACCGTGTCGCCGATCACCCCCTGCTGGCGCAGCGAGATGATCGCCTGATCCATGGCGATGTTCGCCCGGCCTTCGCGCAGGCCGGTGTCGATCAGGCGGAAGGGCCGGGTCATGCGCGCCGCGTCACTCGGCGGGCTGCGCGACGATATCCAGTTCCTCGTCCTCGACATAGGGGTCTTCCGGACGCTCGCGGTTCAGCTGCTTGCGGATCAGGCGCAAGTCGGCCGGTTGCGGCTGGAACGGATAGCTGGCGATATTCGACGGCGGGCTGTCGCCATAGGGACGGTCGCAGGCCGAGATGTCCTCGGCGAACTTGCCCGGGCAGCCGCTGGTGCGGAAGGCGATGCCCGCGTCGATGATCGAGTCCACCTCGCCCGAAGGCAGACCGAAGTCGATGACGCGGCCTTCCTCGTCGAACTTCATGTGATCGACCCGTGCGCCGCAATAGTCGAGCATGTAGCGCGCAAGCTGCACGCGACGCCACTGGTCGCGCGGAGTCGCGGGCAGGTGGTCCATCAGGCTGCCCTTCTCGGGGAAGAAGCAGAACATGTGGCTGTGCCCGCCCATGTCGACCAGCTGCTGCACCAGCGTGAGAATCTCGTGCTCGGTCTCGCCCATGCCGACGATGATGTGCGCGCCGAACTTCTGCGGACCGAAGATGTCGCGCGCGTCCTCGAGGATTTCCCAGTACTTCGACCACTTGTGCGGCGAGTTGACGCCCTTGCCGCGCGTGCGGTCGAACAGCTCGGGCGTCGCCGCGTCGAGCGCGACAGTGAAGATGTCCGAACCCATGTCGCGCAGGATCTGCACGTCCTGCCGCGTCATCGTCGTCGGGTTCGACAGGATCGAGATCGGGATCGCCGACGGGTCGACGTGGTCGGTCCAGGTCTTGAGCACCGTCCTGGTGTCGTCGTCCGAGTTGGGGTGCGTGATCATCGAGATGCACATGCGGTGGAACGGCGAGTTTTCCGGATCGCGCCCGACAGTCTCGGCGATCTGCTCCATCGGCACCGCCGGCCAGTCGACGCGGATGAAGTTGCGGTCGGCATAGTCGCGG
>JAJXVK010000025.1 GCA_021782155.1 Pseudomonadota bacterium | reverse complement strand
GCGCATAGACGTGGCAGCGATAGCCCAGGTTCGCCGCGGCGAGCGCGATCATCCGGCCGAGCTGGCCGCCGCCGAGGATGCCGATGGTTTCGCCCGGCGGGATCATCGCGCGCCTGTCCTTACGAGGGCCGGTCCGCCACGGAGGCGGTCTGCTCCGCGCGGAAGGCCTTGAGCCGGCCGGCGAGCGCTTCGTCCCGCGTCGAGAGGATCGCCGCGGCAAGCAGCCCGGCGTTCTTCGCGCCGGGAACGCCGATCGCCAGCGTCCCAACCGGGATGCCGCCCGGCATCTGCGCGATCGAGAGCAGCGAATCCATGCCCGAAAGCGCCTTCGATTCGACCGGCACGCCCAGCACCGGCAGGTGCGTCATGCTTGCCACCATGCCCGGCAGGTGCGCCGCGCCGCCCGCGCCCGCGATGATCACCTTGAAGCCCTCGGCCTCCGCTCCCTTGGCGAAGGCGACCAGCCGGTCGGGTGTGCGATGCGCGGAAACGATGCGGCAGTCATGCGCGACGCCGAGCGCCTCGAGCGCTTCGGAGGCATGGCGCATGGTCTCCCAGTCGGACTGGCTTCCCATCACGATCGCCACTTGCGGCGTTGCGGTCATGTCCCCCGCCTTCCTGTCCTGTCCCCTCGCGCGCTCAGCGCTCAGAGAGGTAATAGCGTTCGATTGCGTTGAGGTCGTCATCGAGTTCGTAGACGATCGGCTGCCCGGTCGGAATCTCCAGCCCGGTGATCTCGGCGTCGGAAATGCCCGAGAGGTGCTTGACCAGCGCGCGCAGCGAATTGCCGTGCGCCGAGACGATCACCACTTCGCCGGCCTTGAGCGCGGGCGCGATCTTCTCTTCATAACACGGCAGCGCGCGGGCGATGGTGTCCTTGAGGCTCTCGGTCGCGGGCACGGGAATGCCGGCATAGCGCGGGTCGCCCGACAGATCGAACGCGCTGCCCTTCTCGAGCGGCGGCGGCGGCGTGTCGAAGCTGCGGCGCCAGATCTTGACCTGGTCCTCGCCATGCTTCGCCGCGGTCTCGGCCTTGTCCAGCCCGGTGAGGCCACCGTAGTGCCGCTCGTTGAGCCGCCAGTCCTTGTCCTCGGGAATCCACAGGCGCCCCGCCGCCTCGAGCGCGAGGTGCAGCGTCTTGATCGCGCGGGTCTGGAGCGAGGTGAAGGCGACGGTCGGCAGCATGCCGCGCGCCTTGAGCAGCTCGCCCGCGGCCAAGGCTTCGGCCGCGCCCTTCTCGGTCACGTCGACGTCCCACCAGCCGGTGAAGCGGTTTTCGAGGTTCCACTGCGACTGCCCGTGGCGGATCAGGATCAGGCGGGGCATCTTCACTCCATGACGGGATCTGGTTGCGGGCCTTGGCCGGGAAGCGGTGCCCCTAGCCGTCGCCGGGCGCTTTGGGAAGGCCCGGGCGGTCCGATTCGGCCTCGTCCGCGTTCATCGCGCGCGCCTGCGCCTTGCGGCGGCGGAGGTTTTCCCTCAGCCGCTGCGCCAGTCGCTCTTCGCGCGTCGATACCGCCCTTGCGCCGCCCATGCGCCCCCTCTGCCGCGCGCGGCGCGCCGCGGCAAGGGCCTGCTTGACAAAGGAGCCCCGCGCGGCCAATAGCGCGCCCCTGTCCGCCCCGGCCCCATCCGGCGGCGGCAGCGGAAATGGTACGCTGCTGTAGCTCAGTGGTAGAGCGCATCCTTGGTAAGGCTGAGGTCGGGAGTTCAATCCTCCCCAGCAGCACCATTTCCTCTCACGCCCACCAGAAGCGGCGCTCAGGCGCGCAGGTCGGCCCAGTCGGGGTGACGCCGGAACATCGCATCGATGTAGCTGCACTGGGGCACGATCTTCCAGCCGTTCGCGCGCGCGTCGGCGACAAGCCGCAGCACCAGTTCCGCCGCGACGCCGCGCCCCCCGATCTCGGGCGGGACGATGGTATGGTCGGCGACCAGCGAATCCCCGCGCCACACGTAAGTGAGCAGCCCGGTCTCGTCGTGACCTTCGAGGTGTGCCCGGTATTCGCCGCGCGTGCCGTGGTCGTGGTGCGTGATGTCGAGGCCGTCCATGTCTGCAAGTCTCCTTCTTGACCGCCAACGTGGGAACCCTAGAGGCGGTTTCCCATGAAATTTTTCTCCGACAACGCCGCCGCCGTCCATCCCAAGGTGTGGGACGCGCTGAAGGCGGCCGACGCGCCCGATTCGGCCTATGACGGAGACGCGCTTTCGGCGCGGCTCGACGCGGCGTTCTCCGGACTGTTCGGAACCGACTGCGCGGCGCTGTGGATCCCGACCGGCACTGCCGCCAACTGCCTCGCGCTCGCCGCGCTGTGCCCCCCGCACGGCGGCGTGGTCTGCCACCGTGAAGCGCACATCGAGATGGACGAGGGCGGCGCGCCCGGCTTCTATACACACGGCGCCAAGCTGATGCTGGTCGATGGCGATGCCGCAAAGGTCACGCCCGAATCCATCGCCGCTCTGATCGACCCGATCCGCGACGACGTCCACCAGATCCAGCCGCATGCGATCTCGATCACCCAGGCGACCGAATGCGGCCGGGTCTATTCGGTCGGGGAAGTCGCGGCGCTGGGCGACTTCGCGCGCGAACGGGGGCTTGGCCTGCACATGGACGGCGCGCGTTTCGCCAACGCGGTCGCGAGCCTCGGTTGCCCGCCCGGCGACCTGACCGCGAAGGCCGGAGTCACCGCGCTTTCGTTCGGCTGCGTCAAGAACGGGGGGATGAACGCCGAGGCGCTGGTGTTCTTCGATCCCGAACTGGCCCGGCTCACCCGCTATCGCCGCAAGCGCGCGGGGCATTTGCAGTCGAAAGGCCGCTTCCTCGCAGCCCAGCTCCTCGCGATGATCGAGGGCGACCTGTGGCTGGAGAACGCGCGCGCCGCCAACGCCGCCGCGCAGGAAATCGCAGCGGCGTGCGGCGAGCGGCTCCTCCACCCGGTCGAGGCCAACGAGATATTCGTCGCGCTCTCCCCCGCCGAGGCGTCGGCTCTGCGTGCGCAGGGTTTCGACTTCTACGACTGGCCCGCCCCCGCCGGACGCCCCGGCGCGGCGCGGCTCGTAACAGCCTGGAACAGCGACCCGCGCGAGGTCGGCGCGCTCGCCCGCGCCATCGCCGCCCTATGAGCGACGCTTCCGCGCTGCAGGCGCCAACCACGGTCAGCTTCTGGCAGCCGAAAGTGCTGCTCCCCTTCCTGCTGACCGCGCTGATCTGGGGCTCGACCTGGCTGGTGATCAAGGACCAGATCGGCACCGTGCCGCCGAGCTGGTCGGTCACCTGGCGCTTCACGCTCGCGGCAGTGGGCATGTTCGCGCTGGCGGCGGTGCGGCGTGATTCGCTGTGGCTCGACGCGCGGGGGATGAAGCTGGCGCTCGCGATCGGCGTGCCCCAGTTCGCCTTGAACTTCCAGTTCGTCTATCGCGCCGAGCAGCACCTGACCTCGGGAATCGTCGCGGTGATGTTCGCACTGCTGCTGGTGCCCAACGCGCTGCTGGCGCGGGTCTTCCTCGGCCAGCCGGTGACGCGGCGCTTCCTTGGCGGGACGGCGGTGGCGATCGCGGGGATCGCGCTGCTGCTGCTCCACGAATTCCGCGTCGCCCCGCCCGAAGGTCGCATCGGCCTCGGCATCGCCTTCACGCTCGCCGCGCTGGTCTGCGCTTCGAGCGCCAACGTGATACAGGCGGCGGGACCGGCGCGGCACTATCCGATGACCTCGCTGCTCGCCTGGGCGATGACCTTCGGCGTCCTCGTCGATGTGGCGATCTCCTGGGCGCTGTCGGGCCCGCCGCAGGTCGAGTGGCGCGCGGGCTATTTTGCGGGGATAGCCTACCTTGCGATCATCGGTTCGGTCGTGACCTTCCCGATGTATTTCGGCCTGCTGCGCACGCTGGGCGCGGGACGGGCGGCCTACAACGGCGTGCTGGTGCCGGTGGTGGCGATGCTGCTCTCGACGCTGTTCGAGGGATACCACTGGACGCCGATCGCTGCCGGAGGCGCGGTGCTCGCGCTCGCCGGGCTGGTACTGGCGCTGCGCGCACGCAAGGCCTAGCGCGATTTCGGGGGATCACCGGGTCCGATCACCCCCGATCCGATAATTGCCGTTTGCCGAGGGGCTTCAGCCCCCTACATAGCGGTGCATGACCGACATGTCCCAGCACCCCGCCAGTGCGGGCGCGACCGATGCGGCGCAGCCCGAAGCCCCCCGGACCATCAACCGCAAGGACTATACCCCGCCCGCCTGGCGCGTGCCCGACATAGCGCTCGACTTCGACCTCTCGCTCAAGGCGACCAAAGTGGTGGCGACGCTGGCGGTCGAGAAGAACGGCGAGGACAGCACGATCCGCCTCGACGGCGACGACCTCGCGCTGGTCGCGCTCAAGGTCGACGGCAATCCGCACAACGACTGGCGGATGGACGGCAGCGACCTCGTGGTCGACCTGCCCGGCACGCGGCACGAGCTGACCATCGAGACGCTGGTCGACCCTTCTGCCAACACCCAGCTCTCCGGGCTCTACGCCTCGAACGGCCTCCTGTGCACCCAGTGCGAGGCCGAGGGCTTCCGCCGCATCACCTTCTTCCCCGACCGCCCTGACGTGCTCAGCCGCTACAAGGTGAGGATGAGCGGCGACAAGGCCGCCTTCCCGGTCCTGCTGTCGAACGGCAACCCGGTGGCCGAGGGCGAAGGCGCGGACGGCACGCACTGGGCCGAATGGCACGATCCCTGGCCCAAGCCCTCGTACCTCTTCGCGCTCGTCGCCGGCCAGCTCGTCGCCAACCGCGACAGCTTCACCACGATGAGCGGTCGCAAGGTCAAGCTCGCGATCCTCGTGCGCCCGGGCGACGAGCGCCGCACCGGTCACGCGATGCGATCGCTGAAGGCCTCGATGAAGTGGGACGAGGAGACTTACGGCCGCGAATACGACCTCGATGATTTCAATATCGTCGCGGTTTCGGACTTCAACGCCGGGGCGATGGAGAACAAGGGCCTCAACGTCTTCAACACGCGCTACATCCTCGCCGACCCGGAAACCGCGACCGACGGCGACTACGACGCGATCGAGGGCGTGGTCGCCCACGAATACTTCCACAACTGGTCGGGCAACCGCGTGACCTGCCGCGACTGGTTCCAGCTCAGCCTGAAGGAAGGCTTCACCGTGCTGCGCGACCAGCAGTTCAGCGCCGACATGGGCTCCGCGCCGGTCAAGCGGATCGAGGACGTGCGGGTGTTGCGCGCGGCGCAGTTCCCCGAGGATTCGGGCCCGCTCGCACACCCGATCCGACCCGATTCCTATCAGGAAATCAGCAACTTCTACACCGCGACGGTCTATAACAAGGGCGCCGAGGTGATCCGCATGATGACCGTGCTTTCCGGCCCCGAGCGGTTCCGCAAGGGCACCGACCTCTACTTCGAGCGCCACGACGGCGAAGCGGCAACCTGCGAGGATTTCGTCAAGGCGATCGAGGACGGCGCGGGGCTCGACCTCACGCAGTTCCGCCGCTGGTACGAGCAGGCGGGCACGCCCAGGATCGAGGTCGACCTCGCGCACGACGCCGAGACGCATTCGGTCACGCTGACGCTCAGGCAGACCGTGCCGCCCACCCCCGGCCAGCCCGACAAGCGGCCGATGGTGATCCCGCTGCGCGCCGCGCTGTTCGACCGCGCCACGGCCAGGCACAAGGGCGAGCAGCTGATCGTGCTCGATCGGGCCGAGCAGACCTTCCTGTTCCCCGGATTCGACGCCATGCCGGTGCTCTCATTGAACCGCGGCTTCTCCGCCCCGGTCTCGATCGTCACGCCCACCCCGCCGCAAGACCTGCTGTTCCTCGCCGCGAACGACGACGATCCCTTCGCGCGCTACGAGGCGATGCAGCAGCTCGTCGTCCAGCACCTCGTCGCGGCGGTGACCGGCACGCTCGACGAGGCCGCCAAGGCCAGGGGACGCGAGGATATCGGCACGGCCTTCGCCGCCGTGCTGGCGGACACCGCGCTCGACGACCTGATGCGCGGCGAACTGCTGATCCTGCCGGGCGAATCGTACCTCGCCGAGCAGCTCGCGGTGAACCAGCCGGGCAAGATCCGCGAGGAGCGCGAGGCGCTCAAGGCATGGCTGGGCGACAGGCTTGGCGGCGAATGGCGCGTGCTGCACGATCGCTGCGCGGCGGTGCCCTACAGCCTCTCGGCCGAAGCCCGGGGCGCGCGCAAATTGAAGACGCAGGCGCTGGTCTACCTTGCCGCCGCCGACAAGACCGAAGCGGCGGGCCGCGCCAAGGCGCAATACGACGCCGCCGACAACATGACCGACCGGCAGGGCGCGCTGATGGTGCTGTGCGGGATCGAATGCGCCGAACGCGAGGCGGCGCTGGCCGACTTCCACCAGCGCTTTGCGGGCAACGCGCTGGTCATCGACAAGTGGTTCTCGCTCCAGGCAAGCTCGCTGCACCCCAGGGTGATCGAGCACGTCAAGGCGCTGGCCCAGCGCGAGGAATTCACGCTGACCAACCCCAACCGCGTGCGCTCGCTCTACATGGCCTTCGCCGCCAACACCGCGGCGTTCCACGACGAGAGCGGCGAGGGCTCCCGCCTGATCGCCGACCTCATCCTGGCGCTCGACCCGATCAACCCCAACACCGCGGCGCGCTTCGTCCCCCCGCTCGGGCGCTGGCGCAAGATGGAGCCGGGCCGCGCGGCGAAGATGCGCGCCGAGCTCGAGAGGATCGTCGCTGCGCCCAGGCTGTCGCGCGACACCTTCGAGCAGGTCAGCCGCAGCCTCGAAGGATGAGCGAGCCGGTCGAGGTCCTGACGCACCCGTCGCTCGCCGGGGCCGCGCACGGCTTCCTCGGTCGGCGCGGCGGGGTGAGCACGGGGCTGCACGCGGGGCTCAACGTCGGCTGGGGCTCGGACGACGAGCGCGCGGCGGTCGCCGAAAACCGCGCGCGCGTGATAGCGGCGGTGATGCCGGGCGCGCGCCTCGTCACCGTGCATCAGGTGCATTCGCCGACCTGCGTGACCGTGAGCGAGCCGTGGGGCGACGACGCGCGGCCGCAGGCCGATGCGCTGGTCACCGATCGGCCGGGCCTGCTGCTCGGCGTGCTCACCGCCGACTGCGCGCCGGTGCTGTTTCACGATGCGAAGGCGGGCGTGATCGGCGCGGCGCATGCCGGGTGGAAAGGCGCGATCGGCGGGGTGACCGAAGCGACGGTCGAGGCGATGGAAGCGCTCGGCGCAAGGCGCGCCAACATCGCCGCCGTGGTCGGCCCCTGCATCGCGCAGGAAAGCTACGAGGTGGACGAGGGCTTCGAACGCCGCTTCCTCGAACACGATACCGACAACGAACGCTTCTTCCGCGCGGGGAAACCCGGCCACGCGTGGTTCGATCTTGAAGGCTATGTGGCGAGCCGCCTTGCGGCGGCGAGCGTGGGCAACGTGGCGATGCTGGGCGAAGACACCTATGCCCAGCCCGACCGCTTCTTCAGCTACCGCCGCGCGACGCACCGGGGCGAGCCGGGCTATGGCCGCGAGATTTCGGTGATCGGGCTGGGGTGAGGGGGCGATGGTTGGCGCGCTAAGAGGTCGAGCAGGAAAGCCTTGGAGGGACTACGAGATCAGCATTCTCAAAGCGATGGGGAGCGGTGGTTCAAATGCAATCACAATAGCCCAGAGGCTGGGTCGATCTACATCGACAGTTCGAAAACGCGCGGCTGAACTTGGCATATCCTTGGAAAGCAAGAAAGGAACCTAGCCTCGCTCCCCTCCCGCTTGCGGGAGGAGCTGGGGGCGGTCCTAGACCAGCCCCCTCGCCATCAAATCCGCGCGCAGCTTGTCCGCGCCGCCGTCGAAGTGGTGCACCTGCCAGCCGCAGCGCGCCGCGCTTTCCACGTTCGCCGCATTGTCGTCGATGAACAGCATTACGGCGGGTTCAAAGCCGAACCGCCGCGCCGCCAGCGCGAACAGCGCCGGATCGGGCTTGGCGAGTTTCTCCTCGCCCGAGACGACCACGTCGCGGAAGTGTTCGAACACCGGCTGCGTCGGGCGGAAGCGCGCCCACAGCGCGTCGCCGAAGTTGGTGATCGCATAGAGCGGCACGCCGCGCGTGGAGAGCTGCTCGACCAGCTCGAAGCTGCCGGGCACCGGGCCGGGCACGGTTTCGTTGAAGCGTTCGGCCCAGGCGCGCACGAGGTGAGCGTGATCGGGAAATTCGGCGCTACGCTCGGCCACCATCTCGTCGATGTCGCGGCCGCGGTCGTGCTCGAAGTGCCACTGCTCGGTGATGACGTTGGCCATCACCCAGTCGAGTTCCTTCGGATCGTCGACCAGCTTCGAAAACAGCGCGCGCATGTCCCACTGGACCAGCACGCGGCCGACGTCGAAGACCACAGCCTGTACGGGGGCCGGGACGGGCGCGTCAGACATAACAAAAGTCCCCGCGCGAACGGGGACCTCCATCGACCGTCAATCGGCCCCAGGTGAGGGAGCCCCCGCCAAGGCGGGAGCGCACCATCAGCCCTGGCGCGCCTTGAAGCGGCGGTTGGTCTTGTTGATCACATAGGTCCGGCCACGGCGGCGGATCACGCGGTTGTCCCGGTGGCGGTCCTTGAGCGACTTCAGGCTGTTGCGAATCTTCATGACGAATCCCTTTGCCCGAAACGACCGGGCCGAAAAGCAAGGCTGCGCCGTTACGGGCGCATCCCCGGAAAGTCAACTCTCGCCGCGGATTTCGGTCAGCTTTCGCTCCCACGCCACCGCGTGGGCGACGATCGTGTCGAGATCGGCATATTTCGGCGCCCACGGCAGCGTCGCCTTGATGCGGCGATTGTCGGAGATGAGCGAATCGGGATCGCCCGCGCGGCGCGGCTCCATGCGGCGCTCGATCGTCAGGTTGGTCACCCGGTCGACCGCGTCGAGCACTTCGAGCACCGAGAAGCCCCGGCCATAGCCGCAGTTCATCGTCAGCGAGCGCGCGGGATGTTCGATCAGCGCCTCCAGCGCCAGCACGTGCGCGTTGGCAAGGTCGGATACGTGGATGTAGTCGCGCACGCCCGTGCCGTCGGGCGTGTCGTAGTCGGTTCCGAACACGCTGACGTGGCTGCGCTTGCCCAGCGCCGCCTCGACCGCGACCTTGATCAGGTGCGTCGCCCCGGCGGTCGACTGTCCGGTGCGCGCCTGCGGGTCTGCCCCCGCGACGTTGAAATAGCGCAGTGCGCAGTAATTGATCGGGTGCGCCCTGGCCGTGTCGGCCAGCATCGTCTCGGTCATCAGCTTCGACATGCCGTAGGGGTTGATCGGCGCCTTCGGGCTGTCCTCGGTGACGGGCGAGACCTCGGGGATGCCATAGGTCGCGGCGGTCGAGCTGAAGATGAAGTGCGGCACCCCGGCCTCGACCGCGGCGGCGAGCAGCGCGCGGCTCTTGGCGGTGTTGTTGTGGTAGTACTTCAAGGGGTTCTCGACCGATTCGGGCACGATGATCGACCCGGCGAAGTGCATGATCGCGCGCGTGCCCTGCTCGGCGAAGATCCGCGCGAGCAGCGCGCTGTCCTCGATGTCGCCCTCGTAGAGCGGCACGCCCTCGGGCACGGCGAAGCGGAAGCCGGTGGTCAGGTTGTCGATCACCGCGACCGGCCAGCCCGCATCCTTGAGCGCGAGCACCGCGTGGCTGCCGATATAGCCGGCGCCGCCGGTAACGAGGACGGGAACCTTGCTCATGGGACGCGGATGCTCCTTTTCAAACGCTTGCCGCGCTGCGACAAATTTTCACTTGCCGTTCAGCAAGCGGCAAGCGGGGCCGACCTAGCGCGAAACCATCCGCCCGTCACGAGTTGTCATTCGATGAACCGAGCCCTCTTCCTGCCGATCGCCCTGCTCGCCGCGAGCGCGTACTCCTCCACGGCGCTCGCCGCGCGCGACACCGACGTCACCAGCTTCCGCGCCGCCGACGCGGGCGACCGGCTTGGCCACGGGGGGATCGTGGCGACCTCGGATCCGGCCGACAGCGGGCTCGACAGCGGGCTGCCGATCTACGAACGCGCAGTGATGGATGCGCTGGGGCGCATCGGCTACCGCGTCGGCGAGGAGCAGACGGCGGGCGGTCAGGTCGCCGAGGTCGCGGTGACCCATGCCGAGGTCCAGCCCGGCGATCCGCCGCACCGGCCGGTCAGCGGCACGATGGGAACGATGATCTCCAATCGCGGATCGGGCTTCGGGCTGGGGCTCAACATCGACCTGTCGAAGCCTCGCGGACCGCTCGTGTCCACCCGGCTGTCGGTACGCATCCGCGACCGCGCCACCAATGAAGTGCTTTGGGAGGGCCGCGCCGAGACCACCGCGCGCGCCGACAAGGACGGGCTCGACCACGGCAAGGTCGCCGACCGGCTGGTGAGTGCGATGTTCAAGGGGTTTCCGGGAGCCGCGCAGGTCGTCAGCGCCAACTGACCGGCGGATCGTGTCCGGCGCGGGGTTTCCCTTCGCAGCCCCCGCGCCTATCTGACAGGACATGAATACAGACAGCACGCCGATCCGCATCGATACCGGGTTCGATTCCGGCAATATCGAAGTCCTCTCCGTCGACGGCGCCTCGGCCCGGCTCGCGATCCGCAAGGACAACGGCTCGGACTTCGCGCAATGGTTCCACTTCCGTGTCGCGGGCGCGGCGGGTCGTGCGCTCGAACTGAGGATCACCGGACTCACCGGCTCGGCCTATCCCGACGGCTGGCCCGGCTATCGCGCCTGCTTTTCCGAAGACCGGGATTACTGGGGCCGCACCGCGACGACCTGGGACAAGGATTCGGCCGGGGGCACGCTGACGATCCACCACACTCCCGAGAGCGACATCGCGTGGTTCGCCTATTTCGCGCCCTATTCGATGGAGCGCCACCACGACCTCGTCGCCGAGGCCGCGGCGAGCGACGGCGTGAGCTACCGGTGCCTCGGCACCACGCTCGACGGGCAGGCGATCGACTGCCTCGAATTGGGCGAGGGGCCGACGCAGGTCTGGCTGATCGCGCGCCAGCACCCTGGCGAATCGATGGCCGAATGGTGGATGGAAGGCGCGCTCGACATGCTGACCGACCCCGCCGACCCGTACGCGCGCAACCTGCGCGGCAGGTGCCGCTTCCATATCGTTCCCAACATGAACCCCGACGGCTCGCGCCGCGGGCACCTGCGCACCAACGCAATCGGCGTGAACCTCAACCGCGAATGGGACACGCCCAGCGCCGAACGCTCGCCCGAAGTGCTCTCGGTGCGCGAGGCGATGGACGCGAGCGGGGTCGATTTCGCGATGGACGTCCACGGCGACGAAGCGATTCCCGCGGTGTTCCTCGCCGGCTTCGAAGGCATCCCGTCGTGGAAGGAAGAGCAGGGCGCGGCCTACCGCCGCTATCGCGCGACCCTCGAACGTCGCACGCCCGATTTCCAGACGAAGCGCGGCTATCCCGAGGCGCGGCCCGGCAAGGCCAACCTTTCGATGGCGACCAACCAGATCGCCGAGCGCTTCGGCTGCCCCTCGATGACGCTGGAAATGCCGTTCAAGGACAACGACGACCTGCCCGACCCGGCGCAGGGCTGGAGTCCGGAACGCAGCAAGCTGCTGGCGCGCGAATGCCTCGCCGCGCTCGACGAGTTCCTCTCGGGGCGCGGGTGAGGAACTTTACGCTTCGTTAAACCTGCGGGTGCATGATCATGGCATGAGCCAGGCCATCGCCCTCATCCGTCAGCAGCGCCTGCCCGAATGGGCGGCGGAAGACGCGTTGCGCACCGCGGTCGTGGCGTTCTGCGCGCTGGCGCTGGCGTTCGCCGGGCACCTGCCGGCATTCTGACACCCGCACCTCAGAGAATCTCCACCACCCTTTCCTTGGGCCGGCACAGCCGCGCGCCCTTGTCGGTTTCGACCAGCGGACGTTCGATCAGGATCGGTTCGGCGGCCATCGCCGCAAGCACTTCGGCATCGCTCGCCCGCGGCAGCCCGCGCTCTTCAGCATCGGTCCCCTTGAGGCGCAGGCCCTGCTGCGGCGTGATCCCCGCGTCGCGGTAGAGCTGCGCGAGCTTTTCAGCGCTCGGCGGGGTCTTGAGGTACTCGACCACCGACACTTCCACACCCGGCGTCTCCTCCAGGATCGCCAGCGTGTTGCGCGAGGTGCCGCACTTGGGGTTGTGCCAGATGGTTGCCTTCATGTCGGTGCTCCCTGGGGTGCCGGCGGCGGTGTCGCGACGGGGGACGGGGTGGCTTCGGGCGCGGGCGCGCCATTGGCCGCCGCCGGGGGCGAGGCAGGCGGCGCGGCGGCGCGCATCGTCTGCCCGGCGCGCTGGATCGCGCGCACCAGGCGGGGATAGACGCCGCACCGGCACATGTTGGTGATCGCCGCCTTGATCGCCTCCTCGCCGGGGTCCGCATTCTGCGCGAGCAGCGCGGCGGCGGCCATGACCATGCCCGGCGTGCAGAACCCGCACTGGATCGCCTGCTCCTCGACGAAGGCCTGCTGCACCGGGTGACGGCCTTCGGGCGAGAGCGCCTCGATCGTGGTGACCGCGCGCCCTTCCATCTCGCCCAGCGTGAGCAGACAGCTTTTCACCGCCTCGCCGTCGACAATCACCGTGCAGGCACCGCAATCGCCGTTGCCGCAGCCGTACTTGGCGCCGGTGAGGTTCGCCGCATCGCGCAGCGCCCACAGGAGCGGGGTTTCGTCGGGCAGGCGGAACTGCACCGGGCGGTCGTTGACGATGAAGCGCGACATCGCCGCGACGGGTACTGTGTCAGGCGGCCGGCATCAATCCCGCCAGCTGCGATCAACGGTATCGACCTTGCGCACCCAGGCCGCAAAGTCCGCCTCGCCCGGCGCCTTGCCCGGCACGCCGCCCTGCGAGAGGTCGCGCTGGTGGACGTCGATGACGTCCTGCGGGATGCGGATCGGATTGCCCTGCGCCAGCGTGGCGACCTGGATCTCGCAGGCGCGCTGCAGGCTCCACATCTGGATGAACATCTCGGGGATCGCGCGGCCCATCACCACCGGGCCGTGGTTCCTCAGCATCAGGATGCGGTGGTTGCCGAGGTTCTTCTGCAACCGCTCGCCCTCTTCGGCGCGCACGGTGATGCCCTCGAAATCGTGATAGCCCAGCCGCCCCTGGAAATTGCAGGCGTAGAAGCTGATCGGCATCAGCCCCTCTTCGTGGCTGCACACCGCCATCGTCGCGGTGGTGTGGACGTGGCAGATCGCGTGCGCCCAGTCGAGGTTGCGGTGGAAGTACGAATGCTGGACGAAGCCCGCCTTGTTGACCGGGTAGGAACTGCCGTCGAGGCAGTTGCCGTCGATATCGATCTTGACGAGGTTGGAAGCGCAGACTTCGGAATAGAGCAGCCCGAACGGGTTGATGAGGAAGGCGCCCGCCTCGCCCGGCACACGCACCGAAATGTGGTTGTAGATCGATTCGGACCAGCCCATCAGGTCGAACACGCGGTAGCAGGCGGCAAGCTCCTGCCGGGCCTGCCATTCGGCCTCGCTGCAATCGACGTTGCGGCTGCGGTGTTCGCTCATCTGGGTGGCCATCTGTCTCTCCCGGTGTAGTCTCGTTTCGATGTGCAACCTCTATCGCATGACCAGCAACGTCGACGCAATGCGACAGCTGTTCGGCCCGATCGACACGGGCGGCGCGAACGTGCCCGAACTGCGCGAGGTCTGGCCCGATCGCGCCGCGCCGGTGATCGTGGCGGGAGAAGGCGCGGGATTGCGGCTCGAGACGATGCGCTGGGGCTGGCCGCCGTTTGGCGATCTCAGGCGCTCGATCACCAACGTGCGCAACCTTTCCTCGCCGATGTGGCGCGGCGCGCTGGCCGATCCTGCGCACCGCTGCCTGGTGCCCGTCACCGCCTATTGCGAGTGGTCCGCCGCGCCCGACCCGGCGACCGGGCACAAGATCAGGCACTGGTTCGCGCTGCCGGGCGAGGCGCTGTTCGCTTTCGCCGGGCTGTGGCGCCCCGCCCCCGAGGGGCCGCGCTTCGCATTCCTCACCTGGCCGGCCAACGAGACCGTCGGGCGCGTCCATCCCAAGGCCATGCCGGTGATGCTCGCCGGACGCAAGGCCGCGCACGACTGGCTCAGCGTGAGCGGCGCCGAGGCGGCGGCGATGCAGCGCCCGTTTCCCGACGCGCAGATGCTCGAACTGCCGCGCGAGCAACCGCAGGGATCGCTGCTCTAGCTCACCCCGCACAGCGCCGCGATGGTCGCCTGCGGCACCGCGAAGCTCGCCGCGCCAAGCGCCATGATCGCCAGCCCCACGCCGACCTGCAGGCGCGTGTTGTGCGCGAGGCGCCTGAGCGACGTCATCCCGAAGGCGGCGAGCGTCACCGCCGGGATCGTGCCGAGTCCGAAGCCCGCCATCACGCTCGCCGCGCGCCATGGCGTGCCGGTCATGGCCGCGAACACCAGCGTGCCGTAGACCATCCCGCAGGGCACGAAACCCCACGCGAGCCCCATCGCCACCGCGCCGGGCGGGCCTTCCAGCCGCAACGCCGCGGCGCCAGCGCGGATGCGGTCGGCCACGGCGAGGAACAGCCGGTCCGCCACCGCGATCCCCGGTGCGAGCCCGGTCAGCGACAGCCCGATCCAGCCGAGCGACAGGGCCGCGACCAGCCGCAACAGCAGGTAGAGCGCGGGGTGATCGATGTGTCCGATCAGCGCTGTGCCGATGCCGCCCACCGCCGCGCCCATCAGCGTGTAGGCGAACACTCGGCCCGCCTGCAGCGTCAGCAGTCCGCGCGCCCGCGCGGCAGGCGCGTCGCTTTCGGGCTCGACCGACATCGACAGCACCGATGCGATCCCGCCGCACATCCCGGCGCAGTGCAGGCTGCTGGCGAGGCCCAGCACCATGCCCCCGGCAAAGGTCAGGCTGGTCAGGCTCATGGCAGGCGGGATCCCGGCATCATGCGCGCCGCCCTAGGTGGCGGCGGCGGGCAAGTCCTTGATCCAGATCGAATCGCCATCTGTTCAGCTTTTCGGCCGATTTCCTGACGAAGTTGACGGAAGCGACGGTGTCCGGACCGGATTCGAACGGCGCCCCCGGTGTAGCGCAGGAGGTGTGCTTCAAGGCGCGAAGGCGGCAGGACGGACATCGGTCCATTCTGCCACGCCCCGCCCCTGTAGGACACCCCCGCGCGCAGGGCCGGAACCCGGGGCTCAGGTTGCGCCGGCAGCGCGGCCGCTGATGCGTTGTCGGGCTGAGGGAAATGGTCGGGCGCGCGCTCCATCGCGCGGCTCCGCATCGTATGTGAAACTGGCGGATTTTACGATTTCGACATTTGCAGACCCATCCCAGCCGGCGGGAAACGCAAATGTCCGAATCAATCCCCTGCCGGTTTCCAGTCAGATGAAATCACCCGACGACTCAGAAAATGCGGCAAAACAAAAATCTGGAGCGGCAGATCTGATCCAATCAGATCGCAAACCGCCAGGGCCGCCCCACCCCCATGTTGTCGATCAGCCGCGTGCCGCCGATCCGCGCCGCGACGAGCAGCCGCGCGGGGCGCTCGCCCAGCACGAAAAGTTCGGCGAGCGTCTCGGCGTCGCGCAGGTCGGCATAGTCGACGCTCGAAAAGCCCGCGTCGATCAGCGCGCCTTCCAGCGCGTGGAGCGTGGGTGCGACTTCGGCTCCGCCCTCGATGGCGGCGATGGCCGCCTTCATCGCTTTCGGCAGCGCGGCGGCGCGGGCGCGGTCGGCTTCGGAGAGGTAGCGGTTGCGGCTCGACAGGGCGAGACCGTCCGCCTCGCGCACCGTGGGCACGCCGATGATGTCGTCCGCACTTGGGCGGGTGAGGTCGAGGTCGCGCGCCATGCGGCGGATCACCGCGAGCTGTTGCCAGTCCTTCTCGCCGAACAGCGCCACGTCGGGCAGCACCTGATGGAACAGCTTGCATACGACCGTCGCCACCCCGTCGAAGTGGCCGGGGCGCGAACCGCCGCAGGCGCCTTCGCTGACGCCGGAAACGGAGATGCTGGTGGCATAGCCCTCGGGGTACATCGCCTCGACGGTGGGCGCCCACAGCAGGTCGCAGCCCTCGGCCTCGAGCAGCGCGGCGTCGGCGGCGAGCTGGCGCGGATAGGCGTCGAGGTCCTCGTTCGGGCCGAACTGGCGCGGGTTGACGAAGATCGAGGCCGCCACCGCATCGGCGCGGGCCTTCGCTTCGCGCACCAGCGTCAGGTGGCCTTCGTGCAGCGCGCCCATCGTGGGCACGAGAGCGAGCGTTTTTCCCCCGTTTTTGAGTCCGGCGACCGCCTTGCGCAGGTCTGCGAGCCGATTGATGGTTTGCACGCGATGCCCTTTGTCCTCTAATTCCACGCGACGACGTAACCCGCGTGGTTTAGAGCGCACACCCGCCCGGCGGCAAGCCACCGGCGTGCGCCCGCCGCGCCAGACAAGAGAGAACCCGTACCGCCCATGGCGCCCTTCGTTCCCCACCGCATCGTCTTCGCCAACGAAAAGGGCGGCACCGGCAAGTCGACCACCGCCGTCCATGTCGCCGTGGCGCTCGCCTATCGCGGCGCGCGCGTCGCGGCGATCGACCTCGACACGCGCCAGCGCACGATGCACCGCTATTTCGAGAACCGCGCCGAGACGATGCGCCGCCGCGGCATCGAATTGCCCACCGCTACGTTCGAGGTGTTTGGCGGCGACGGCGCCGGAGCGCTCGACGAATTGGCGGCGAAGCTCGGCGAAAGCCACGACTTCCTGCTGTTCGACACGCCCGGGCGCGACGATCCGCTCGCCCGCCACGTGGCGCAGGACGCGGACACGCTGGTCACGCCGCTCAACGACAGCTTCGTCGACTTCGACCTCATTGGCCAGGTCGACGCGGAGACCTTCAAGGTGCGCCGCCTGTCGTTCTATGCCGAGCTGATCTGGGAAGCGCGCAAGAAGCGCGCGATGACCGCGATCCAGGATGAACGAAATGGCCGGCAGCGCCGCGAGATGGACTGGGTCGTGGTCAGGAACCGCACCGGCTATACCGAGGCGCGCAACCAGCGGCGCATCGACCAGGCGCTGGCCGAGCTGTCGAAGCGCGTGGGCTTTCGCGTCGCCAGCGGCCTTTCCGAGCGCGTGATCTACCGCGAGCTGTTCCCGTCGGGCCTGACGCTGCTCGACAAGGGGCACCTGGGCGAGCTGGGCACCAGCCACCTCGTCGCGCGGCAGGAGTTGCGCCAGCTGGTCGCGGGGCTGAACCTCCCCCATGCGACGCGCGACCAGCCCGAACTCGCACTGGCCCACGCGGCGGAGTGATTGCGGCATGGCGAGGATAATCTGGTTTGCCGCACTGGCGGTGATCGCGGTGAAGCTGCTCTCGGGCCACTGGCCGTGGGACTTGCTCAAGGCCGCCGACCGCAACGCCGCCGCATCGCGCGCGCGCGCAGTGCTGGGCGTGCGGCCCGAGGCCAGCCGCGAGGAAATCGTCGAGGCGCACCGCCGCCGCCTCATCGCGGTCCACCCCGACCGCGGTGGTTCGCTCGAGTCGGTCCACGAAGCCGACGCCGCGCGCGACCTGCTGCTGGCGCGGCTGGCGGAGCGGCGCTAGAGCGCGCTGCGTAACGGCCCCGATTCCGGCTCGCTCGCGCGCCCGGCAAGACCAAGGAAGCTGCACCGATGCCCTACCAGTTCCATGCGACCGTCCTGCGCGAATACGACATCCGCGGGATCATCGGCGAAACGCTCGGCCCCGACGACGCGCGCGCGATCGGGCGCGGCTTCGGAACGCGCGTGGTCCGCGCCGGGGGAAGCAAGGTGGCGGTGGGCTACGACGGGCGCGTCAGCTCGCCGATCCTCGAACGCGCGCTGGTCGAGGGGCTCAACGCCAGCGGCGTGGACGTGGTGCGCATCGGCATGGGCCCCACGCCCATGCTCTATTACGCCGAAGCCTCAATGGAACAGGTAGATGGCGGCATTCAGATAACCGGCAGCCACAATCCCCCCAATTACAATGGCTTCAAGATGGTACTTGGCGGAAAGCCGTTCTTCGGCGACGACATACTCGATCTCGGGCGGCTCGCCGCCGCGGGAGACTGGCTGTCGGGCAACGGGACCAGCGAGACCGTTGACATCATGGACCAGTACATCGACCGGCTTCTTCAGGGCCTCGACGGAGTGGACCAGGCGAAGCTTGCGCGGCTCCGCATCGCCTGGGACGCGGGCAATGGCGCCGCCGGCCCCGCGCTCGAAAAGCTGGCCGCTCGGCTGCCCGGCGAACATGTCCTGCTCTACACCGATGTCGATGGTACGTTTCCCAATCATCATCCCGATCCTACCGAGGAGAAGAACCTCTCCGATCTGAGGACGGCAGTCGCGGCGAAGAATCTCGACTTCGGAGTTGCTTTTGATGGAGATGGCGACCGGATCGGCGCGATCGACGGCGAAGGCCGGATCATCTGGGGCGACCAGCTCTTGATGATCTATGCCGAGGATCTGCTGAAAATGGTCCCGGAAGCCACGATTATCGCCGATGTGAAGGCCAGCCGGGCCTTGTTCGACCGCGTCGACGAGCTCGGTGGCAA
>JAJXVK010000239.1 GCA_021782155.1 Pseudomonadota bacterium | reverse complement strand
GAGCGAGGGCGCGACGCTGGGGCTGGTCGCGATCCTGATCTCGGCGCTGCTCTATGCCTATAACCTCGTGCTCTCGCGCCAGCAGGCGCAGCTCGCCGGCCCGCTCGAGATCGCCACGTTTCACAGCGGGGTCGGCGCGCTGGTGCTGGCAGCGGGCGCGCCGTGGTTCCTGGTGCTCCCCGCGCCTGACGGTGTGCTGCACATAGTGGGCGCGGCGGCGCTGACCGTCTCCGGCGCGGCGGTGCTCGCCTGGGCCTATGCGCGCGAGCAGGCGCAGGTGCTGGTGCCGATGGAATACAGCGGGTTCCTGTGGGCGAGCCTGTTCGGCTGGCTGTTCTTCCACGAGGCGGTGGCCGGCACCACCATTGCCGGGGCCGCGCTGATCGTGCTCGGCTGCTGGATCGGGGCGCGCCGCAAGCGAACCGAGCAGACGACAGTGTGACGATCGCCAATGGCTCCGCGCTGCGCGGGGAGCCTAGCTGTGCAGATTGATGCGGACGCCGGGCACCAGCGCCGACCGCTCCGCCCCGGGAAACGCCGGATTCTCGCGGCTTTGCCGGATGAGCTGCACATTGGGCTGCAGCGACAAGCGCGGCGACAGCTGCAGCTGATAGCTCAATTCGCTCACGAATTCGTCGCCGGTGGGATACTGCCCTGTGTCACGCACCGCGACATAGCCCGCCGCCAGCCCCAACTGGTCATCGGGGCGGCGGGGGAGCGGGGCTTTCAGCACCAATCCGGCATCGGCGTAGAAAGGGCTGGCGCTGCGATCGGGCGAGACGAGGAATATGCGCGCAAAGGCGCTGAGCTGCCGAGCATTCGCGCGCGCCGGCATAAGCTGGACATCGACGAGCGCATAGGCGGACCAGGTTGCGCCCACATTTGCGGGCGCGACCGGCGAACCGGACTGGCTTGACTGGTACCAGCCGCCCGCCTTCATCGTGGCGCGGCCGAGGTCGAACGCCGCCTCGCCGATCGCGAGCGGAGCGCCGCGCAGGCGGAACGCCCCGAACCCTTGCGCGTCGTCGCGCTGCGGATCGTCCGACTGCACGCCGGCCGGCAGCCCCGCGAACACCGCGCCGCTCAGGGTGAGTCCGGATCGCGGCGCGCTCGTCACCATCACGCCGGGCGCGGCGAGCGGCCATGCCGGACCGCCCTGCGGCAGATCGAGCGCAAACGCGGTCGGCCAGCCGAAGGCGGCATTGACGAACAGGGATGCGGCATTGCTGGTGGCAAAGTTCGGTGCGGCAGGAAATTTCCCGATCCTGAGGCGGGTTTTTCGCGACAGCGCGGTTTCGACCCACAGCTGGTTGAGCCGTGCCGCGGGTTCCGCCTCCAGACCGCTAACCGTGTTGAGATTGCCGACGAACTGCCCGGTCAGCCCGGTTCCGTGAATGGTCAGCAGGCTGGCATGGATGCTGGTATCGTTCCAGCCCGGCTTGGCGTCGAACAGGATTCCGAGGCGGCCGAGATAGGCGACGCCCCTGCGTCCGCCGCCGGCGAGGTCGGCGTTCAAATCCGCCCCGTAATTGGCCGAGATCTCGATCGACTTCGCGTCACCCATAGAAGTCGGCATATCGAACTGGTCGGGCGCGGCAGTTGATGACGGTTCGGCGGCGGTGGCCGCGTCTTGCGCATGAGCGGCACCGCTGCCCAGCCCGGCAAGGACCAGCGCCAGAACGAAACATTGCGGGATCACGCTGGTTGGCATTTCCGATGCTCTCGCCGCGGCAGGCCGCGCCATTTGGTTTGGGCGACGGCTCATTTCACGCCCCGCGCGCGCTGGCAAGCTAGCGCGTGGAAACGGCCTGTTCGGCACTGGCGGGCGAACCTGCCAGACTGGCTGCCGCGCCGAAACACGCCGCCACAGCGATAATGGTTGCCACGACGGCGACACGGACTGCGCGCCGGCTGTCTTTTGGTGATGTGGACATGGTTATCGCCCCCTGACGCGGCCATCCATAGCGCGGCCTTGTTTCTGCCACATTAATGGCGAGCGCGGATCGGGGTCTTTCCCGAGCCCGCGGGACGGTGCCTGCACTTGATTTTCGGGCCCGTAGCGCGCAGGGGCGCGGCAGACGCGGCCGCCCGGCATCTGACTCGCGCGCGGCTCCAGACAGAAAGGAACGGCACAGGCATGACCGAGGTCGGCAAGGACACGCTCGCAACCCGCGCAACCCTCACGGTGAACGGCAAGGACTATCGCTATTATTCCTTCGCCAAGGCGGCCGGGACAATCGGTGACGTGTCGCGGCTGCCGTTCAGCCTCAAGGTCCTGCTGGAGAACATGCTGCGCTTCGAGGATGCGGGCTTCACCGTCGGCACCGAGCATATCCGCGCGATCGCGGATTGGCAGAACAATCCCGTCACCGGGCAGGAAATCCAGTACCGTCCGGCCCGCGTGCTGCTGCAGGATTTTACCGGCGTCCCCTGCGTGGTCGACCTGGCCGCGATGCGCGATGCGATCCGCGCGCTGGGCGGCAATACCGCCAAGATCAACCCGCAGGTGCCGGTGAACCTGGTGATCGATCACTCGGTGATGGTCGATGAATTCGGCACGCCGAAAGCCTTCGCCCAGAACGTCGAGCTCGAATACCAGCGCAATGCCGAGCGTTACGACTTCCTCAAATGGGGCTCGAAGAGCTTCGACAATTTCTCCGCCGTGCCGCCGGGCACCGGCATCTGCCACCAGGTCAATCTGGAGAATATCGCCCGCTGCGTGTGGGCGAGCGAGGGTCCGGACGGCGACCTCGTCGCCTATCCCGACACTTGCGTCGGCACCGACAGCCACACCACCATGGTCAATGGCCTCGGCGTGCTGGGCTGGGGCGTCGGCGGGATCGAGGCCGAGGCGGCGATGCTGGGCCAGCCGGTCTCGATGCTGATCCCCGAAGTCGTCGGGTTCAAGCTGACCGGCAAGCTCGCCGAAGGCGTCACCGCCACCGATCTCGTCCTGACCTGCGTGCAGATGCTGCGCGAGGTCGGCGTGGTCGGGCGTTTCGTCGAATTCTACGGGCCGGGCGTCTCCACCCTCAGTCTCGCCGACCGGGCCACGATCGCCAACATGGCCCCCGAATATGGCGCCACCTGCGGCTTCTTCGGGATCGACGACAAGACCGTCGACTATCTACGCCTGACCGGCCGCCCCGAGGACCAGATCGCGCTGGTCGAAGCCTATGCCAAGGCGCAGGGCTTGTGGTTCGAGCCCGATCACGAGCCGGTCTTCACCAAGACGCTGGAACTGGAGATCGGCAAGGTCGTCCCCAGCCTCGCCGGGCCCAAGCGCCCGCAGGACAAGGTGGCGCTGCCTGAAGTCGACGAGCTGTTCAACGGCCAGCTCAAGAGCCTCTACAAGAAGGACGCCCCCGCGCGCGTTGCGGTCGACGGCAAGGACCACGACATCGGCGACGGCGACGTGGTGATCGCCGCCATCACCAGCTGCACCAACACCTCCAACCCCGATGTAATGGTCGCCGCCGGGCTGGTCGCCAAGAAGGCGCATGAGAAGGGATTGAAGCCCAAGCCCTGGGTCAAGACCAGCCTCGCGCCCGGATCGCAGGTGGTCACCGACTACCTCGTCAAGGCGGGGCTGCAGGAGCATCTCGACGCGATCGGCTTCGACCTCGTCGGCTATGGCTGCACCACCTGCATCGGCAATTCCGGCCCGCTCGCCGCGCCGATCAGCAAGGCGATCAACGGCAACGACATCGTCGCCGCCAGCGTGCTGTCGGGCAACCGCAATTTCGAAGGCCGCGTCTCGCCGGACGTGCGCGCCAATTTCCTCGCCAGCCCGCCGCTGGTGGTCGCCTATGCGCTGCTCGGCACCGTCACCGAGGATATCACCGAGACCCCGCTGGGCCAGGACCAGTCGGGCGCGGACGTGTTCCTGAAGGACGTGTGGCCCTCGAACGAGGAAGTCGCCGCGGTGCGTTCGGGCGCGATCGACCGGCAGATGTTCGAGACCCGCTATGCCGACGTCTACAAGG
>JAJXVK010000024.1 GCA_021782155.1 Pseudomonadota bacterium | reverse complement strand
GATCGAGGCCGAGTATCAGCACGTCAGACCCGAATGCCGAGACGTGGCCCCCAATGGATCATCAACAGGTAAAGGATCACGGTGATCAGGCATCCGATCGGCAGAACCAGCCAGAACGACACGCCGTGGCGCAGCAGGACCGGCATGACGAGAAACATCGGCAGCGAGGGCAGCACGTACCAGAAGGTCGCTTCCGAATGCACCGCCATGTTCTCCGCATCGGGCCGCGCGAGCCACAGCAACACCATGCCGAGCACGGAAACCAGCGGCAGCGAGGCGACCAGCGCGCCGAGTGCCGGCAGTCGCCTCCCGATCTCGGAGATGGCCGCGATCAGCAGCCCCGAAAGCAGCGCCTTGGCGGCCAGCTGCCAGATCATCCCAACTTCGCCATGATCTCGTCGGAAATTTCGTAGTTGCCCCACACGGTCTGGACATCATCGTCGTCGTCGAGCGTGTCGATCAGCTTGATCAGCGTGCCCGCGGTGCCCTCGTCGACGTCGACCTTGAGGTTGGGCTTCCATGCCAGCTTGACGCCCTCGGCCTCGCCCAGCGTCTTTTCCAGCTCGCGCGCGACTTCGTGGAGCGCGTCGACGCTGACCCAGATCTGGTGGCCTCCGTCTTCGCCCATCTCGCTCTCCACGTCGTCGGCGCCCGCCTCGATCGCGGCTTCGAGCACCTTGTCCTCGTCACCCGCGGCCACGCCGTATTCGATCAGGCCGAGCCGCTCGAAGCCGTGGCTGACCGCGCCCGAGGCGCCAAGGTTGCCGCCGTTCTTGCTGAACGCGGTGCGCACGTTGGTGGCGGTGCGATTGCGGTTGTCGGTGAGCGCCTCGACGATGATCGCCACGCCGCCCGGGCCATAGCCTTCGTAGCGCACTTCCTCGTAGTTCTCGCCGTCGCCCTTGCTGGCCTTGTCGATCGCGCGCTGGATGTTGTCCTTGGGCATCGACTGCGCCTTGGCGGCATTGACCGCGGCGCGCAGGCGCGGGTTCATGTCCGGGTCGGGCATGCCCATTTTCGCCGCGACGGTGATTTCGCGGGAGAGCTTGCTGAACTGCGCCGAGCGCTTCTTGTCCTGCGCACCCTTGCGATGCATGATGTTCTTGAATTTGGAATGGCCTGCCATCGTGCTGCCTTCAGGATCGAGATTTCTGTCAATTCCGGGCGCGGGTCGCGCCCCGCGTGAAACGCCAAGCGCCCTGCACCGGCAGGGGTGGCGCGGTCAAGGGCTGGAGTCCGAGTTGGTTGCAAGACACGGAGGTGTCTTGCGATCCAAAAGGACACCCGGTGCCGCGCGGGAAGGCGGGATGGCCTTTCCGTTCGCCGAACCAAGCCATCGACCTGGCAACAGGCCCGCCTCACCGGCGGCAAATGAACTCTCTCAGATCTTCTGGCGCACGAAATCGCGCGGCCAGTTGGCGGCGTGATCCGGGTCCTTCGCCTCGGCGGCGTCCAGCGCCTTGATCTCGGTGCGGATTATCTTCGCGCGCGTGCCCGGGCGGTCGTGGTCGGGCATGCCGAGGAACCCCGGGTCGTGATCCTTGCCCCAGCTGCGCATGAAGCGCTCGGCGTCGTCCGGGTCGTAGCCCGCGTTGGCGAGCAGCCAGACCGAGAGCCGGTCGGCCTCCTCCTCGGTATGGCGCACCTTGGTCATGCCGCGCCCCAGCCGGTCGAGCAGACCCTGGTGGTCGAGCACGGCATGCGCGAATTCGTGCGCCATCGCCGCCGCGACCATCGCCTCGTCGCCGCCGACGCCGCGGTAGAGATCGAACGTCACGATCACCCGGTCGCGCGTTGCCTTGGCGCTGGAACCGGTGGTGTCGAGCTCGAAGCGCACCGCGCAGGCCGGTTCGCCCGTCAGTGTGACGGTGCGTTCGGCCCCGGCGTGCATGACGGTGAGCGAGACCTTGCCGTCGCGCTGCAGCAGCGCGTCGATGCGCGCGTGCAGGTCCCACAGCCGCTGCCAGTCGCCCTTCCTCGCCGGCGGCAGCGCGGCCATGCTCTCGCCGCCGATCGCCAGCACCGCGTCGTTGGCCTCGAGCCCCGCCGCCTGCGCGGGCGAGCCGTCCGCCGCCGCCTCGACCGCGATGTCGCCTGCAAGCCCGAGCAGCGCGCGGGCCCTGGCCGGGTCGGAATAGTTCCGCACGTCCTGCAGCAGCAGCCCCACCGAGGGACCTACCCGGCCGCAATAGGCCGCGTTGCCGCGCGCGAGTTTCCAGCCGATGGTCTGGACGCGCGCGTCGGCGACCTGGAGCGGATCGAGTGGAGCGGCGCGTGCGGGGCTTGCGGCCAGTGCCAGCGCCGCCAGCGCGATCAGGCGGCGGGTGCCGCCGCGCCTCACCCCTTGCGCGCCGCGTCGACGGCGGATTGCAGCGCGTCCTCGCCCACCGCGCCGCGCACCAGCTGGTCGCCGATCACGAAGGCCGGGGTGCCATCGATCTGGAGCCGCTGGGCGAGGCTCATGTTCCTCTGCAATTCCAGCGTCGCGTCGGGGCTGGCGCCAAACGTCTTCGCCGCCGCAAGGTCGAGGCCCGAGCTTTGCGCGGCGGCCGCGATACTGTCGGGACTGGGACGCGGACCGTCGAACATCGTCTTGTAGAAAGCCGCGTACCTGCCCTGTTTCGCCGCGGCGAGACCCATCCGCGAAGAGGGTTCGCTCATCGGCCCGATGATCGGCAGCAGCCGCACCACGACCCTGAGGTCGGGATTCTTCGCCACCAGCGCTTCCACGTCCTTGGCGCTGGCGCGGCAATAGGGGCAGGCGAAGTCGGTGAACTCGACCAGCGTGACCTTGCCTTCGGGGTTGCCGAGCACAGCGCCGGGGAACGGCGTCTCGATCGCGGCGCGGTTCGGGCTGATCGCGGCGGCGGCCTGCTTCTGCTGCAGGGCCTGCATCGCCTGCGGCAGGATTTCCGGGTGATCGAGGATATAGGCGCGCACCAGTTCCTCGATTGCGGCGCGCTGCTTGCCGTCGATCCCCGCATCGCGCAGAGCGCTGGTCAGCGCCGGATCGTCGCCCGCCTCGCTGCCGGAACCCGCACGATGCGTGCCCCACCACAGCCCCAGCGCGCTGCCGCCGAGGAGCAGCGCGAGCACGAGAATCAGGAAGCCGCGGTTGCGGGCGGGCAAGGAGGCGCGGTCTGTCATCGGTGCGTGGCCTAACGCTTCTTCTTCTGCTGCTCAACCTCGGCGCGCGCGCTCATCTCGATGTCCTGTGCGCGCAGAAAGTCGGGTGAGCCGGTGGGCAGGCCCTGTTCGGCGGCGACCGCGCTGCGCAGCGCTTCGCCGTACTGCTGCTCCATGTACTGCTGCTCGGCGCTGGCGAGCCGGGCGCGCGCGTGTTCGCCCAGCGCCTCGTAGACCACGCCGAGGTTGTACCAGGCGAAGGGGTTGTCGTGGTCCCTGACCACCGCGGCCTTGAGCACGCGTTCGGCCTCGGGGTAGTTCGCCTTGTCCTCGGTGGCGATCAGCGCGTGGCCGAAGGTGGTGGCGATCAGCGGCTGGTTGCTGGTGAGGTCGGTCGCTTCGCGCAAGGGCGGTATGGCCTCCTGCGGCTTGCCCGATTCGAGCAGGATCTGGCCCTTCAGCTCGAGAAAATAGGGGTCCTGCGGCTCCGCCTTGAGCAGCGCGTCGGCCTCGCCCAGTGCTTTGTCGAGGAACGCCTCCTTGTGATAGGCATAGGCGCGCGCGTAGTGCGCGGGAATCGTGTTCACGTACGTGGGGAAGGCGCGCAGCGTGTCCTGCGGGTCGGCGAGATAGCCATAGAGCTTGGCCTTGATCCGCTGGAAGCGGTCCTCGAGCCCCGGCGGCGTCTTCGCGTTCCACGCCGGGTCCTTTTCATAGACGTCCTGCAGCCGCGTCAGGCGGTCGTCGGTCATCGGGTGGGTCGAGTAGAACTCGCTCAGGTCGTTCTTGGTGAAGCCGTAGCGGTATTCGAGGTTCTGCAGCTTCTTGAAGAAGTCGATCGAGCCCTTGCCCGAAATGCCCGCCTTGGACAGATAGCTCGCGCCCGCCGCGTCGGCCGCCGATTCCTGCGCGCGGCTGAAGGCGAGGTACTTGCCCAGCGCCGCCTGCTGACCGGCGGCGATCACGCCCATGCCCGCCTCGCCCGCGCCCGCCGCCGCGGCGGCAAGCCCGAGCACGAGGCTGAGCAGCGTGATGCCGGTGGCGGGCTTGGCACCCTCGTCGCCCCGCACCGCATGGCCTCCTGTGACGTGGCCCAGCTCGTGCGCGATCACGCCCTGAACCTCGTTGGCGTCGTCGGCCTCCCCGATCAGCCCCGAGTTGATGTAGACCGCCTGCCCGCCCGCGACGAAGGCGTTCACCGAGGGATCGTTGACCAGCACGATGTCGACGTTCCTGGGATCGAGCCCGGCGGCGAGGATCAGCGGCCTGGCGAGGTCGTCGAGCAGCTTCTCGGTCTCGGCATCGCGCAGGATCGATTGCGCGGCGGCTTGGCTGACGGTCAGCGACAGCACCGCGAGTACCGCGGCGAATCTGGCGACGAAGGCGGGAAGGCGCATGGCGGCAGGCTTATCGCGCGCGCGGCTGAACCGGCGCTGAAACCGGCGCGGCCACGCGGGCAGTCACCCTGGCGAGGAACGGCAGCACGGTATCGAGCACGCGCGGGTCGCGCGCGAAGGGCTGCGCAAGCTTCATGACCATGCCGGTATGGTCGACGCCCTTCAGGATCACCGCCGTTGTCGGCTCGCCCGCGGCGGTCATCGCTTTGGCCAGCGCCAGCGCGTTGCGCGGGCGGACCGTGGTATCCTCGTCGCCGCTGACAAGCAGCAGCGGCGGCGCGGCGGCGCGCGCGTGGTTGACCGGCTGCGTCGAAAGCGGGTCGCGCGCCTCGCCGAAGCTGTGGATCGCGGAAGGCTTGTCGAAGGGATAGAAGTCGTAGGGGCCTGAAAGGCCGACCACGCCGCGCAGGGCGTCGGCGGACAGGCCCTGCCGTCCCAGCCATTGCCGGTCGAGCCCGAGCATGACCGCGTTATAGGCTCCCGCCGAGTGCCCCATCAGCACCACGCGCGAGGGATCGCCGCCGTACTGCCCGGCATGATCGGCAACCCAGCGCAGCGCCGCCGCGCCGTCTTCCAGCATGTCGGGATAGCGCGCGTGCGGATAGAGCCGGTAGCCCGCCAGCACCACGGCATAGCCGCGGGGCGCCAGAGCGCGGGCGACGAATCGGTACGAACAGGGATCGCCCGAGTCCCACCCGCCGCCGTGGATGAACACGACCACCGGCCACGGCCCCTTGCCGTTCGCCGGAACGATCATCTCCAGCTTCTGCGCCTTGTCGGGCCCGTAGTGCGCCTTCGCCACCTGCCGGATCGCGGACTCGCCGCGAAACAGCCGGTCGCCCGCGTCGAGCAGGCCCACCGCGTCGGTCGCCAGCATGTAGCGGAAGGCGCCGTAGCCCGCCGAGAGCAGCGCAAGCGGGACAAGGACCGTCCACACGACCCAACCCATGCTGCGCTTGTCCCTTGCTGCCGCCATCGCGGCGCAAGGGCTAGCAGGTCATTGGCCTTGCGGAAAGATTCGCCGGTTGGCGGTTCAGCCAACCAGCCGCTTCGCGGCGCGTTCGACCAGCGCGGCATCGCCCTCGACCTCGCCGAGCAGCGCGACCTCCCCGGTCGGCAGGCGGCGCACGACGATCACGGCGAATTCCTCGCCCTCGCGAGGGAGCTCGGCGAGCGGGCGCGGCGGCAGCGAGCGCAGGCGGTTGAACACCGCTTCGGCCCCGACCTCGGTCGGCTTGCGGCCCGCTTCCTCGCGGCGCAGGCGGCGCTCGGCGTTGACCACGCCCTTGAGTCCGCCCGGCGCCTCGGCCAGGAACCGGCCGAGTTCGCCGCGTCCAAGATGCAGGCGCTGTGCATGGGTCAGTGCTGCGGCGTATTCGGTGAGGCGCGTCTTGTCGTAATCGGCCCCGAACACGAGCTTGACCACCGGGGTCATCGGCGCGCGGTCCTGCACGGTCAGGCCCGCATCCTCGACCAGTTCGGCGAAATCTTCCGGTTCGCGCTGCGCGGCCAGCGCGAAGTCCCACGCACGGCCGATCGCCGCGTAGAGCGTGGCACGGGTGCGATCCTCGCTCGAATGCGCGGCATCGGCCATCTCGCGCGCGGCGACCAGCCAGTCGGCGAGGCCCATCGCGTCGGCGCCTTCGGGGTCGATCGGCCCGGGCACGACCGGTACGGGCAGAGCGTCGAGCGCGCGCACATCGCGGTCGTCGACCTCGGGCAGCGAGGCCGGGCCGTCGGCCCAGTCGGTCAGCGGTTCGGCGGCGCGGCGCGGCTTGCGGCTCAGTTGCTCGCCGATCTCGGCCATCAGCGCGTCGGTGGTCTGCTGATCGGCCAGTTCCTTCCAGTTGATCACGCCGTAGATGTAATCGATCGTCGCCTGGTCGCTGCTGAATGGCAGCAGGATGCCGCGATAAAGGATCGTGACGCCGCGCTGGTTGACGAACTCGGCCTCGAACCCGATCGGCGCCTGGTTGGCGTGGATCTGCATGTAGTGATCGGTGATGCGCGACAGCAGCGAGCGGCCCGGCACTTCGTGCAGGAAACGGATGTCGCGCGAAACGTCGCACTCGGCGGCGAGCGTCTCACCCAGCCAGGTGATCGAGGGATCCTCGACCCCGTCCTTGAAGTGCAGCAGCACCGCATGGTCGGCAAAGTCGGGACGGCTGTCGCCAAGCAGGGCCTCGGCGCTCGGCAGGCTGTTGTCGCCAAGCAGGCTCGCCCAGTAGTTGTAGGCGCGCACCTGCATCCGGCGCTCGTCCTGGCCGATCGGCGGCGGCGGCGCCTCGCTGGCGTCGTCGAGTTCGCCCAGGTCGAGGTCGTCCACCTCGTCGGTCGCTTCGTAGCGTTCTCCGCCCAGTCCCCGCATGGTATCCATCTGCAACAGTCCTCTAGTCCCTCAGGGTCCGGGACGAGTTCTGGCGCAACTTGGTGAAGAAGTGCTTAAGTCGCGCCGAAATGGTTGCGCGACGCGGTTAATTTTGGGCAACCATGCCGCCCGGGCTAGCGCCCGGCGATCGCCGCGGCCCTGGCGATGGTCCGGCGGGCTTGCGTCAAATGCAGCAATTCCGCCATTTTTCCATTGACGCGCAGCGCGCCATTGCCTGCGTTATCAGGGTCTTCGAAGGCCGCGATGATCGCGCGGGCTTCCTCGATATCGGCCTCGGCGGGCGCGAAAACGGTGTTGACTGGCGCGATTTGCGCGGGATGGATCAGCGACTTGCCGTCGAAGCCCAGCGCACGCGCCTGCCGCGCCTCGCCCTCGATTCGGCCTGGATCGTCAATCGCGTTGCACACCCCGTCGATCACCGCGATCCCCACGGCGCGCGCGGCGAGAACCGCGTTTACCATGATCGGGACGAAACCCTCGCGGCCCGGCGTCTGCTCCATGCCGGTATCCTTGGCGAGATCGTTGAGGCCGAGGACCAAGCCCGCGAGGCGCGTCGAGCCCGCCGTCGCCGCGATACGCTCGAGCGCCAGCACCGCGGCGGGCGTCTCGATCATCACCCACAGCCCGGTCGCGGCAGGGAAGCCGAGCCGGTCCATCTCGCGCGACAGGCGGACCACGTCCGCCTCGCCCCCGACCTTGGGCGCGAGGATCGCCTCGACCGGCGCGCAGGCCAGCGCCGCAAGGTCGAGCGCCCCCCACTCGGTCGACAGCGCGTTGATCCGCGCGATCAGGCGGCGGTGGCCGAAACCGCCGCGCGCGACTTCCTGGCGCAGCCGCGCGCGCGCATCGACCTTGGCCTCGGGCGCGACCGCATCCTCGAGGTCGAACACCAGCGCGTCGGCATCGAGCCCGCGCGCCTTGTCCATCGCGCGGGCGTTGCTGGCGGGCATGTAGAGCACCGAGCGCAGCGGGCGGACGTCATCGTTTCGCATGGGAACTTCCTTCGCGGATGGTCTGGGCGGTGACGGGATCGAGGTCGACGCGGCCCTCGCCGCGCGAGGGCATCGGCACGACGAAGCACAGCAGCAGCGTGGCGGCGAGCCAGCCCGAGGCGGTGTGCAGCGCGAAGGGCAGGCTGTGCGCGTCGGCCAGCGTGCCCCACGAATAGGCGCCCACCGCCATCGCCCCGAAGGTGATCGCCTGGTAGATCGACATGCAGCGGCCCAGGATCGCCTCGGGCGCGCGCAGCTGCATGGCGACGTTGAGGCTGGTCAGCGTGGCAACCCAGCCGGTCCCCGCGAGCAGCGACGCGGCGAGCGCCAGCGGCAGTGCCTGCGCCCCGGCCAGCAGCACCTGCCCGCCGATGAAGCACACCGTGCCCAGCAGCACCGCCACCTCCTGCCCGAAGCGGCGGCGCAGCGTGCCGATCCACAGCGCCGCCTGGATCGAGCCGATGCCGAAGGCGCCCAGCATCAGGCCATAGTCGATCTCGGTGCCGTGCATCCGGTCGTGCGCGACCGCCGGCATCATCGCCTGGAACGCCACCGAAGCGAAGCCGAAGGCGAAGCCGCGCAGCAGCACGCGGCGCAAGGGGCTGGAACGCATGCAGAATCTCACGCCGGTCAGGATCGAGGCGAGCATCGGCTGGCGCTCGGGCAGCACCACGTTCTGCGGCTTCCAGCGCGAGAGCACCACGATCATCCCGACATAGCTGATCGCGTTGAGGGCGAAGGCGAGGCTGGGGTTCCACAGCGAGATCAGCAGCCCGCCCAGCGCCGGCCCGACGCTGCGCGCGAGGTTGAACGAGATCGAATTGAGCGAGATCGCCTGCGGCAGGTCGGCCTTGCCCACCTGCAGCCGCACCGAGGCCTGCCACGCCGGCGAGTTGAGCGCGGTGCCCATCCCCACGGTAAGCGTCAGCAGCAGCAGCACCGCCGGCCCCACCACGCCGGCGAAGGCGAGGCTCGCCAGCACCGCCGAGGCGAGCAGCATACCGGTCTGCGCGGCAAGCATCACGCGCCGCCGGTCGAAATTGTCGGCGATCGCCCCGGCGAATGCGCCCAGCAACATGATCGGAAGCGTGTTCGAGGCCTGCACCAGCGCGATCAGGCGGTGCGAGCTCGTCATCTCGGTCATCAGCCAGGCCGCGCCGACCGACTGGATCATCGAGCCGATGTTGGAAAACAGGTTGGCGATCCAGATCGCGCGGAATGCCGGATAGCGGAACGGCGCCAGCGCGCCGCCGTGGGCGAAGGGACCGCTCTCGGGCGCGGGACTCGGCGGATCGGACAGCGGCACGCCTGCCGGTTAGGCCCGGCCCCGCCATGCGGCAAGCCCTGTGCTCACAGCATGTAGCGCAACCGCACGGCCTCGCGCACGGCGCCGCCCGCCACATCGAACGCGGCGGCGGAGAAGCTGGGCGGGCCGAAGCGCACCGGCGCGTTGCGCGAGAAACCGAACCCCTCGCGCGGCATCATCATCAGCTTGTCGAGCTTGCCGTTGGCGTTCTCGTCATGGAACAGCGAGATCGCATAGCGGCCCGGCGGCACGTCGCGGAACACCAGCACCACGTCACCCGTCGCGGCAACGCTCAGGTGGCGCGCGGACGGGTCGCCGGTGCAATCGGGAAAGCCGCGCGGGTTCCCGGTGAGGCAGGCGAGCACGTTGCCCTTGTGCGAACGCAGCCCCTCGACCGCGACGGTAACGGTCGTGCCCGGCGAAGCCGCAGGAGGCGGCGGCGCGGCGCCCGCCAGCAGAGTCAACGCGGCAAGGCCCGCCGCGAGCCGTACCTTCATGTCTCGGCCAGCCCCTTGTCGGTGCCGCACAACCTGTCCCAGAAGCGGAAATAGAGCCCGTAATTGCACTGGTATCTTTCGTGATGGATCTGGTGGTGGCTTGCGGTGATCAGCCAGCCGCCCGCCCGCGAGCGGACGAAGGCCTGCGGAAACATCTCCCAGCCCATGTGATTGGTGACGCCCATCAGCGTCATGATCGCGAGCACCGCGGCGAGCACCGCGATGTGGATGGGGATCACGAAGACCAGCGCGGGGATCACCACCGCGCCCGAGATCGCCTCGATCGGGTGGAAGCTCATCGCCGCCCAGGCGGTCGGCGGGCGGCTGGCATGGTGCACGGCATGGGCGACGCGGAACCACGCCGGGCGGTGGAGCAGGCGGTGCGTCCAGTAGAACCAGGTGTCGTGCGCGAAGAGGTACAGGAAAAGCGAGAGCGGCAGGTACCAAAGCGGGAAGGCGTGGACGTCGGCATAGATCCGCGTCCAGCCGCGCTGCTGCCAGCCCCAGGCCACTATCCCCGCGGGCGCGCCGTAGACCGCCGCCGAAGCGAGGCTCCAGCCGATCTCGCGCCGCATCTGGGCCCCGAGCCCCTTGTAGAGGCCGGGCCGCACCTTGTCGGTCGCCCAGGCGAAGGCCCCGCTGGTGACGAGATAGCGCACCGCGACGATCGCCGTCATGGCGAGCGCGGAGAGCCAAACGTCCATGTGATGAGACTCCGGCATTCAGCAAACTCCGGCTTTTGCTGACGAAGTTGACGGAGGCGACGGTGTCCTGTCGGAGACGTCGCGCCCCGCCCGCACGGCTGCGCTTCGCGCGACACGCAAGCTGTTGGGGCGACCATCCATGCGCGCGCTTATGCCAAGCGCGCGGGCTGTAGGACAGGGGATTTCGTGACTTGGACGGCCCACCCCCGACCCCTCCAGCAAGCAGGAGGGGAGCGAGACTTGCGCCGCCCACGACGGTGCTCGTCGCAGCGGGGCGGGTGAAATCCTCAGCCGCCCGGCTTCACCGCGCCGCGGAACTTTCCGACGCCGGGAGCGCCGCGTGGACGGAAACGGCGCTTCTGCTGGCCTTCGCCGCCACGCTCGCCGGGGATGCGCTCATGGTTGCCGCCTCGCTCGCCGTGCTGGCGTTCGCCGTGCGGGCGCTCACCGCCGTGCGGGCGCTCACCGCCGTGGCGGCGCTCGCCCTGCTGGCGTTCGCCCTGCGGACGCTCATCGCGGTCGCGGCGCTGGCCGTGCCCGCGATGATCCCCCTGCCGGCGATCCCCCTGACCGCGCCCACCCTGACCGCGCCCACCCTGACCGCGCCCACCCTGACCGCGTCCGTCATGCGAACGCGCGGGACGCTCTTCGCCCAGCATCGGCTGGCTGCGCGTCGCCTTGGGCAGCCCGGCCGCCTCGGCGAGGAAGTTCTCGGGCAGCTTCTCCTGCTCGAGCTTCACGCCGGTCAGCTTCTCGATGTCGCGCAGGTAGGCCTTCTCGTCGGGCGCACAGTAGCTGACCGCGACGCCGTCAGCCCCGGCGCGCGCGGTGCGGCCGATGCGGTGGACGTACTGCTCGGGCACGTTGGGCAGTTCGAAGTTGAACACGTGGGAGACGCCCGAAACGTCGATCCCGCGCGCGGCGATGTCGGTTGCCACCAGCACCGGCGAGGAGCCCTGGCGGAACGCCTCGAGCGCGGCCGTGCGCTGCGCCTGGCTCTTGTTGCCGTGGATCGCGCGCGCGTTGACGCCGGCGGCCGAAAGGAAGCGCACCACGCGGTCCGCGCCGTGCTTGGTGCGGGTGAACACCAGCGCACGGTCGAGCGTCTTGTCAGCGATCAGTGCCTTGAGACGCAGCGTCAGCAGCGCCTGCTTTTCGGCCTGCATGACGAAGGTCACGTATTGCTCGACGCGCTCGGCGGTGGTCGCCTGCGGGGTCACTTCCACGCGGACGGGGTTGTTGATGAACTGTCGGCCCAGTTCGGCGATCGCCTTGGGCATGGTCGCGGAAAAGAACAGGCTCTGGCGCTTGGCCGGCAGAAGGTTCGCCACGCGCTTCAGCGCATGGATGAAGCCGAGGTCCATCATCTGGTCGGCCTCGTCGAGCACGAAGATCTCGACGCGGCTGAGCGTCAGCGCGCGCTGGTCGATCAGGTCGAGCAGGCGGCCGGGGGTGGCGACGAGCACGTCGGTTCCGGGCACCAGGCGGCGGGCCTGCTTGCCCACCGGCACGCCGCCGAACACGCAATCGACCTGCAGGCGCAGGTTGCGGGCATAGCCCTTCATGTTCTCGGCGATCTGCGCGGCCAGCTCACGCGTGGGCGAAAGCACCAGCATCCGGCACGAAGCAGGCTTGCGCGGTTCGTGATTGGCGGCAAGGCGGTGAAGCGAAGGCAGCGCAAAGGCGGCGGTCTTGCCCGTGCCGGTCTGCGCGATACCCAGCAGGTCGCGGCCTTCCATCAGCGCCGGGATGGCCTGCTTCTGGATCGGCGTAGGGTCGGTATAACCCTTGGTGGCGAGTGCATGCAGGATAGGCTCGGCCAGGCCGAGGTCGGAAAAATAGGACATAGGTCATTTAAACTCGTTGGCGCACGGGTAAGGGGCGCGCGCGGCAGGGGTCGTCCAATGGCGACCCTTGCGTGAAAGGGGAGCTTGTGAAGCGCCGCACCGTGGATCCCGAGCGGGTCTCGCCATGGGCGGACCTCACGCCTGCACCGGGACGACGGGAAGCCCGCCGGTCGCGCTGGAGGGCCGATAGCGATGGTTGCGCGAAAAAGCAAGGAAATTGCGCATGAAGGCAACGGGACGCTCCCGCCCGGCGGGAGGAAGGACCCGCCGCGCCCTAGCGGATTGATTTTGACATTTGCACACCCATCCTGGCGGCAGGGGATGCAAATGCCAAAATCAATCCACTAGAATCATAAGGTTCCAGTGGTCCGAAGAGATTGTGACATTCGCGCGCGGCCGAGCCGCAGACGGTATCGAATGTCAGAGTTGGACAACTAGTCCCCCTCGCCCGGATCGGCTGCGGTCGTGCCCGGATCGATCACATAGCGCCAGATCAGTGCGCCCAGCGCGCCGCCGATCAAGGGGGCGAGCCAGAACAGCCAGAGCTGGCCCATCGCGCCGGTGCTGGCGAAGATCGCCGCGCCGGTCGAGCGCGCGGGGTTGACCGAGGTGTTGGTGACCGGGATCGACACGAGGTGGATCAGCGTCAGCGCAAGGCCGATCGCGATCCCGGCGAATCCCGGGGGTGCGTGGCGCGAGGTCGCGCCGAGGATCACCAGCAGGAAGCCCGCGGTCATGATCACTTCGCAAAGGAACGCCGCTCCCATCGAATAGCCGCCCGGCGACAGGTCGCCGAAGCCGTTCGAAGCGAAGCCGCCGGGCTGGAAGCCGGGCTTGCCCGTGGCGATGGCATAGAGCGCCGCGGCGGCGGCGACCGCGCCGAATACCTGCGCGATCCAGTAGACCACCACGTCCTTCCACGCAAAGCGCCCGCCGACCGCGAGGCCCAGCGTCACCGCCGGGTTGAAGTGCCCGCCGGAAATCCCGCCGACGGCATAGACCATGGTCAGCACGGTCAGTCCGAACGCCAGCGCGACGCCGGCGAAGCCGATGCCGAGCGACGGGAACGCCGCCGCGAATATGGCCGCTCCGCATCCGCCGAAGACCAACCAGAACGTGCCGAAGAATTCGGCTGCAAGCCTGCGTGTCATCTAAACCGCCTCTCCCAAGTGGACGATGAGACCGGCAACCTACCCCGAACCGTTCCGCCTGCCAAAGGGCAATTGCTCCGACCTGGTGCTCAGGCCCCGCCCCCTGCCGCCGTCAGGCCCCGCCCCAGCGCGCGCAGCCGGGATCGAGCCCCACCACCTGGCGACGCATCGCCATGCGCGCCAAGCGCTCCACCTCGGCCTTGCGCCGCGCGGCGGCGAGCGCCAGCGTGGGCGCAGGGCGCACGATCTCGGCGTCGTAGCCGTCGGCCACGATCAGCCCGCAGGTGCCGGGCAGGAAGGCCTCGGTCTCCATGCAGGCGCGATCAAGGTGCGGCGCGAGGCCCCAATAGAAACGGTCGCAATGGTCGAGGTAGTCGGTCCACTTGGCATCGCCCAGGAGGTCCGCCTTGGCGACCTTGATCTCGACGATCACCAGCCGCCCCTTGGCGTCGATCCCCATCAGGTCGGCGCGGCGGCCATTGCGCAGCGGCATTTCCTGGATGCACCAGATGTCGTTTCGCGCGAACAGCCGGCATATCCCCCGCGCAACGTCCTGCGCGGTGGCGACATCGCCGGGGGAAAAGGCTGCGGCAGAATCGGTCACGGCGCGCATGATAGGAACGGAACGGGAACGTGGCAAGCGGGGAGTCGTGATGGGTGCGTCTTCGGCATCCGTCGAAGGCCTGCGGCACCGGGAGTCCTTGTGGATCGCAAGACACCTCCGTGTCTTGCGGCGGCACCGGCCCTCTCCCCCTCCCAGCCACCCGACGATTGTACCCTATGGGTGGCTGGGAGGGGGAGAGGGCCGGTGCCGCAAGCTCTCGGCGGATGTCGAGAGCGCACCCAACGAAGGCTCCCGGTGCCGATCGGTAGGGCCGCACAGACCCGCCGCCCGCGAGTCCAGCATTTCGACTTGGCAAGAGCCACGCGAGACCGGCGGAAAACCTACGCCCGCCGCTTGATCCCCAATGGCGGGACCAGCGCGAGCAGCGCGGCGCGCGCGGCGTGGAATTCGTGCCACAGCGCAAGCGCGGCGGGGCCGGTGTTGGCGCCGCGAGCCCGCACCGCGAGCAACGCGGACAGGCCCGGTTCCATGATCGCGGCAAGGTCGTCGACCCCGTTCTGCGCAAGCTGGCAGCGCCAGCCTCCGGTGTCCTTCATGATCGCGGGGAAGTTGCGCACCTCTGCCTTGCGCGCTTCGGGCGCGATCCCGGCAAGCGCGCACACGAGGTCGCCGGCGTCGAGCAACGCCGACCATTTCATGCTCATCGTGCTGGCGGTCGCCTGTCCGAACTCGGCGCGACCGGCTCCAGGCATGCCGGCAGGGGGAGACTGGGGATTGGAGGCCATGGGAGCGAGTCGTGCCACAATCATGCCTACCAAATCGCTAATGCCCCGCCCGAAGCGAATCCACTGGCGAACCCGCCGCGGCGCTGCTAGGGGCCTCGCCCACGCACCCGTAGCTCAGCTGGATAGAGCGCTGCCCTCCGAAGGCAGAGGCCACAGGTTCGAATCCTGTCGGGTGCGCCATATTTTCAGATGCTTGACCTTGTTTCGTCCGCTTCGTGCGGAACGAGTATGGCAAAGTGCGGTAAGTCGACTTCTTGCCATCGGCGGCGGAGCTGTTCTTGGCGCATTGAACGACACAGCCGCCATGCTGGCGAGTTTCGTCGCCATGGCACATGGACGCGACCGTATCGATCATCGGATATCCGCACCGGACGGATCCTCCTGCGCGGCGCATTGGGCGCAGCGCCGCGCAGGAGGTGCCCCGTCAGATGCCGAGCAGGGCGTTCAGCCTGGTCTGCGTATCGGACGAAATGCTCGTGTTGGTCGACGATTCGAGTGTCGTCAGCGCCGAGGCGAGATTCGACTTGTCGGTTGCCAGTTGTTGCTGGTCGATCGCGAGCTGGTCCTTCGCTGCCTGGAGGTCATTCGACAGCGTCTGGTAGTTCGGGTCGGTGGAACTCGCCGCGTCAAAGGCCTTCTGCGCGTCGGCAAGTGCCTGGGTGTCCCTGGTTATGGCAGCATTGTCGGCGTTGATCGCATTCTGCGCGGAAAGCGTCGACGACTTGTAGATCGCCAGCGCGCCGACCACGGAGTTCGGCGAGGCATGCGCCAGCGCGGTATCCGAAGCGTGCGCGGCATTCAGCTTGCCGAGCAGCGATGCGCCCTTGCCGAGGCTGGGATCGGCCCGGAGCTGGGCATTGGCCGAAGCCGAAGCATGGACGCCGGCCCCGATCGAGGTGGCGGAACCGGGCAGTCCGTCAGGCTTGCCCTGCGGCACGCCCTGCGGAATGTGGCTCGTCGCCACCGCCGGCGGACCCGACGGAATGCCCTGCGGCGGGCCATGCGGGATGCCGGCCGGCGGCCCCATCGGAACGCCCGGCGGGGGGCCCATCGGGACGCCCGGCGGCGGCCCCATCGGGATTCCGGCGGGCGGTCCGACCGGAACGCCGGCCGGCGGGCCGGCAAATGCACTGCTGGCGGTGAACAGGGCTATCGCCACCGCGCTGCTCTTGATCGTTAAACGTACCATTCCAGTTTCTCCTTATGCCCCCGAAGGTCTCGGTTATTGGAAGACAGTGAGCCGGATTCCCGCGCCCACGCGCGGACTTGCATCGTTCAGCCCGGCCATGCCGTAGAGCGTGAGGCCGAGCAGCTTGCTGAAGCGGTAGGTCATGTAGGGCGAAACCACCGTCTGGCCCTTGAGGCCTGCGGCAACGGGCTCGCGATAGGCGAGGCTCACGCCGTAGTTCTGGTTCGAGGCCGGGCGGAAGTTGAGACCGCCCGAAGCGGTCAGGCCGTTCTCCAGCTGGTAGGCCGCCGGGCTGCCGAGCCACGAATAGCCGACCGAGCCGAACAGCATCGTTCCGGTCGCGATCGTCTTGTAGAAGCTGGCGTTGACCGAATAGTCCGCCTCGCCCGTGCCGATGGTCGTCTTGGCGGTCGGCAGCTTGATCCCGCCGCCGATCTCGATCGAGGGCAGCAATCCGCTTTCGCGGGTCAGCAGGAAGGCGCCCGACAGGTTGAGGTCGCCGATGCCCGAGCGCGCCGTGGTCGTGGTGCTGCCCGGCGCGGACACGATCACCCCGCCGACCAGCTGACCCGGCCCGTCGATGAACTCGTAGGGCAGCGATGCCTGGAGCCGCAGGCGGCCAAGTTGCGCCTTGAGGTCGAGCGGGACGCTCCACACCGTGGTGTCGGCGGCGGCGCCATAGTGGCCCGCCGAATAGTCGGCGCCCGTTGCGATCTCGAAGCTCGAGCCGGCGAATAGCCCTCCCGTGCGGCCAACGTCGGTCGACGGGGCCTGGACGGCGTTCTGGCCGCTGCCGGACGCATCCGTCGTGTCGGCCATGGCGTTCCCACCCAGCGCGACCAGCGCGAAAAGTCCGATCCCTGTTGCTGCAACCCGAATTCTTGTCATTTTTGTCTTCCTGACGAGCCACCCTGTGCGGACCGGAAGCAAGCCGGCCGCGACGGGAAGCGATTGGCGCTCCCAGACACAAAACGTCTGGCCGGCGGGGTTTCGTCCCGCAAAATTTCAAATCGACGCAGATTGATGGTTAACCGAAATCAACCACGCATCGCCCTCTCAGCGGGCGTCTGCGGACTCGGCGACAAGCCCGTGGCCGAACCAGCGGCGGTCCTTGCGCGGCCGCTGCGCTTCGCGCGCGAGCTCCGCGATCGCGCGGCGTGCCGCCTCGGGATCGGGATCATCGAGCCGATCCGCCAGCAAGCGGCTGACGAGCGGGGCGGCAAAAGAGGTGCCGCGCACTTCGGCGCCGCGACCGGAGATTCCGGCCACCGTCGCGATGCCCGGAGCGACGAAGTCCACGCGCCGCACCCGGCTCGCCTCGGGCAGCAAACGTCCGTCGGCGCCCGCCGCGGAAACCGCGACGACCCCGGGATAGGACGCGGGATAGAGCGGTCGGGCGGCGGGACCGTCATTGCCGACGGGCGCGACGATCGTGAAGCCCAATCCGATCAGCTTGCCGGTGACCGCTCCGACTATCGGGTTGGGCGGCCCGACCATGCTGATGTTGACCACCGGCACGCGCTGCCCGGCCATCCAGCCGAGCGCGCGGATCAGCAATTCGGAGGTGCCGTCATGCGGGTCGGGGCCAAAGATGTCGGCGGCATAGATGGTCACGTCGCCGGGTGCGCGGGCGAGCAGTTCGGCGACCGCGGTTCCATGCTGCTCGGCGCTGCCCGCGCCTTGCGCGAAGTTGCGCGACACGAGACGGACGCGCGCGGACGAGCCGACCGCGGGCGCCACTCCGGTGTCGATCATGCCCACCCTCACGGCTCGTCCGCCAGCCGCAGGCTGCCTGGCCCGCGGGGGGGCCGAGCCCGCCCCGGCACCGCTTTCGAACATCACGTGATTGAGCGCGTAGGTTCCTTGCGGTGCGATCCGGCGAAGAATGTGGAGCGCCTTGGCGGCCGGTGTTCCGCCGCGCTCCAGGACCGCCAGCGTCGTGCCGAGCCCGGCGATCTCGTCGCGGCGCAGGATCGAGAAACCCTTGCGTTCGATCTTCGCGAGGTCCGCGCCGTCCAGCCCGGTGGCAAGCACTTCGCCGCGGATCGCGAGAGCACCGTTCCGGTCCAGTTCGTAGGCGGCCGGGTCCGCCTTGTAGCGCGCCGTTGCGCGGCGGCGTTCGGGTTCGGCCATCGCCTGCGAGCGTACCGCATCGGCGCGGGCGATGCCATCGACGCGGTTGCCGGCCGCATCGGCGGCCCAGGGGGGCGGGCCGCGCGAAGGCATGTCCGGTGGTCCGCCAGGAAACCCGCCCGGCAGCCCTCCGGGAGTCGCCGGCGGGAGTCCGGCCGGCAGTCCCGCCGGCGGGCCGCCCCGGCCTTGCGCCATCGCCGGGTCCGCAAGGCACGCGCCACTCGCCGCCAGCAGCAGCGGAAGCAGCCATTTCCCAAAGTCCTTGACCATCGATGTTCGGCCCGTTCCCGCGATGTTGTCCCGCCTCTTCGGAAAAAAATTCGCCTTGGCGGGTTCTACATGGGAATAAACGACCCGTCCCAGACGTTTCGTCCATAGGGAAGGCAAAGATTGTCCGACATCAGACGTGAAATTGTTGGACTGTTGCCGCGCCTGCGCCGGTTGGCATGGGTGATTGCGCGCAATCCGGCGGAAAGCGACGATCTCCTGCAAAGGACCATCGAGCGGGCGCTGGAACGCGGCGAGAGCTGGCAGGCCGGCACTCGGCTCGACTTGTGGATGTTCAGGATCATGAAGAATATCTGGATCGATGAATTGCGCTCGCGCAAGCGGTGGGGCCGGGTAGTCGAACCCATCGCCGAAAGACACGACATCGGCGACGACGGCGTCGCCGAGGAAGGCATCCTCGATGCGACCGAACTCGCGCGCCTGAGGTCGATGGTGGACGATCTGCCCGAAGAGCAGCGGCTCGCGGTCAAGCTCGTCCTGCTGGGCGGCCATTCCTATGCCGAAGCCGCCGGGATCCTCGACGTGCCGGAGGGAACCCTGACCAGCCGCCTTGCGAGGGGACGGGCGGCCTTGCTGCGGCACTACGGACTCGGGGGGGCA
>JAJXVK010000023.1 GCA_021782155.1 Pseudomonadota bacterium | reverse complement strand
GCGATCGCGCTCCCGTCAGCCGATCGCATGCCCGCGGCGCAGCGCTTCTTCGAGCCGCTGCCGCGAGGCCCCGGACTCCTGCCCCCCGCCGCGCCCGTCCCGCCCGCGCCCGGCCTGCCCCCTTGGTCCGGACCGCGTATCGTCGCCGGGCACCAGCTGCTGCTCATGGCCGGGCTCGGCTACCTGAGCCTGCCCGACGCGGTCCGCCCGGCGCTGGGGGCCGCGCCGGGCCCCGTCGCGCAAGACCGCGAGCCGCCGCCTGCGGCTTCCGCGGCCGGAGCGATAACCGCCTGGACCGCGCCATCGCGCTGGTCGGGTGACGGCTGGGTTCTCCTGCGCGGCGGGGGCCAGAGCGCTTCGCTGGCATCGTTGAGCCCGGCTTACGGCGGCAGCCAGGCTGGCGCGGTGGCGCGCTATCGGCTAGGCCGAGGTACACGGCGTTCGGCCTATGTCTACGCGCGCGCCACCGGGGCGCTGGACATGCCCGGTGACGAGCCCGAGGCGGCACTGGGAGCGGGACTGCGGCCCGTCGCCGCGCTGCCGGTGCGCCTGCTCGCCGAAGTGCGCGCGCGCCGCTCCGGACCCGGCCTCGCGGTCCGGCCCGCGATCGCTGCGGTCACCGAGCTTGCGCCCGTGCGTCTGCCCGGCGGCTTCGAGGGCGAGGTCTATGCCCAGGCAGGCTATGTCGGCGGGCACGACGCGACCGGCTTCTTGGATATCCAGGCCCTGGCCGAGCGCAGCGTGGTGCGACCGGCGCGCGGCGCCGACCTGCGGATCGGCGGTGGCGTCTGGGCGGGCGGACAGCGCGGAGCGGCGCGGCTCGACCTTGGGCCGCGCGTTTCGTTGCGGGTCGGTCTTGGTGGGGCGACCTCGCGCGTCGCGCTCGACTGGCGCGTGCGCGTTGCGGGCAATGCCGCGCCATCGAACGGAGCGGCGCTGACGGTCAGCGCGGGCTTCTGAGCGAAATGCCCCGACCGGGCCGGATTTTGCGCGGATAGCTGGCTGGCCGCCGTTCCCTTGGCCGCGGCGCTGCGCTAGGTGTTGCCATGCAATGGATGTCTATCTCCCGATCGCGAATCTGTCGGTCAACGGGCTGGTGATCATCGCCCTCGGCGCGCTCACCGGGCTGTTGTCGGGCATGTTCGGCGTGGGCGGCGGGTTCCTGACCACACCCTTGCTGATCTTCTATGGCGTCCCGCCCACGGTGGCCGCCGCTTCGGCGGCGAGCCAGGTGACCGGTGCGAGTGTTTCGGGCGCTTTCGCGCACGCGCGCCGGGGCGGGATCGACTACCAGCTAGGCGCGGTGATGGTCGTGGGCGGCACGATCGGGACCGGCCTCGGTGCAGTGCTGTTCCGCCTGCTCGAGGCGGTGGGCCAGATCGATACGGTCATCAACATCCTCTATGTGCTCCTGCTGGGCAGTATCGGGGGGCTGATGGCTCATGAATCGATCGGCGCGCTGCGCGCCCGGCGCGCCGGGACGCCGCTTCCCGCGCGCAAGCGGCGCCACCACCCGCTCGTCGCCAGCCTGCCGATGCGCTGGCGTTTCTACCGCTCGGGGCTCTACATCTCGCCACTCGCTCCGCTGCTGCTGGGAATGGGAACCGGCGTTCTCACCATGCTGATGGGGATCGGCGGCGGCTTCATCCTCGTGCCCGCGATGCTCTACATCCTCGGCATGAGCGCCAGCGTGGTGATCGGCACTTCGCTGTTCCAGATCCTGTTCGTGACGATGGTCACCACCATGATGCACGCGCTGACCACCAAGGCGGTCGACATCGTGCTCGCGGTGCTGCTGCTCGTCGGCTCGGTCTCGGGCGCGCAGATCGGCGCCAAGTTCGCGCAGAAGGCGCGGCCCGAGAAGCTGAGGCTGGTGCTGGCGACGATCGTGCTGCTGGTCGCGTTCCGGATGGCGCTGGGCCTCGGCTACCGCCCGGGCGAGATCTTTTCGGTGGTGCCGCTTTGACGGTTCGAACCGCGAGGCTGCGCGCGCTGTTCCTGCTCGCGGCGGCGCTGCTGTTCGGCGCGGCGCGCGACCCGATCCTGGTGCCCGAGATCAGCCAGCACGAGATTCAGGTGCGGCAGGGCTTCACCGGCGCCAACCTGCTTCTGTTCGGCGCGATCCTCAACCCCGAGGGTTCGCGCGCGGCGCAGGACTATGACATCGTGGTCGTGCTCAAGGGCCCGGTCCAGTCGATCCGCCTGCGTGAGAAGCAGAAGGTCGCCGGCATCTGGCTCAATGCCGACAGTGCGGAGTTCCGCTCGGCGCCGTCGTTCTTTGCGGTAGTTTCGTCGAAGCCGATCAGGCAGATCGTCGGCGAGAAGACCGCGGCGATCTACGAACTGGGACTCGACTGGCTGCAGCTTTCGCCGATCGGCACGATCGATCCGAAGCAGCAGGCGCGCTTTTCCGCCGGCCTCGTCGACCTGATGCGTCGCCAGGGCCTCTACCAGCAAAACGAGGGCGGGGTGAGGATCAGCGGCCAGGTGCTTTACCAGGCGCGCATCTCCTTGCCCTCCAGCGTGCAGACCGGAACCTATACCGCCGAGACGTTCGCTGTGCGCAAGGGCAAGGTCGTCGCCTCGGCGATCACCAAGGTCGAGGTCAGCAAGCAGGGCTTCGAGCGCTTTGTCGCCGTCTCCGCCGACCGCAACTCGGTGCTCTACGGACTGTTCGCGGTGCTGGTTTCGGTGGGCATGGGCTGGATCGCCGGCCGCCTCTTCGCATTGGTGTAACAAACACATCCGTTCGGAATTGACCGGTTGTTAACCGCAATCTGCCTAGATCAAACGGTCCAGAAGAGCCGCAGGGTCGGCAGGGGTTTGCGAGTAATGTCGGATATGACGATGAATGGATTTCAGGCAGCGCGTCCCGCGGTGCCGTCGGAGATCGCTGATGTCGAGCCCGCTGCCCGGGTGGACAACGCACGGCGTCCGATCGGCTTCGTTATCGAGATCGCCGGGTCGGGCAGCCGCATCGCGCTCGACATGGAGCGGCTCAACGAATGCTTCGTCGATCCCGATCCGTCGATCGCGCTGTCCGGCCAGGTCGGCAGCCAGATCAAGATCCGCGTCGGCAATTCGTGGCTGCTCGCCAGCGTGCGCACGCAGCGCGCCGAAGGATCGGTTTCGGGCGGCATCATCGCCAACATCGACTTCCTCGGCGAAGGCGACGAGGAACGCCTGACCGGCAAGATCTACGGCTTCCGCCGCGGCGTCACCCGCTACCCGGTGCCGGGCGCGGAGATCTTTCCCGCGACCAGCGCCGACCTCAGGCAGATCTATGCCAGCGACGGCCGCGCGAGCGTGCCGATCGGCACTGTCTATCCCACCAAGGACATCCGCGCGGGCCTTTACATCGACGCGTTGCTGGGCAAGCACTTCGCGCTGCTCGGCTCGACCGGTACCGGCAAGTCGACCAGCGCCGCGCTGATCCTCCATCGCATCTGCGAGACTGCCCCCGAAGGCCATATCGTGATGATCGACCCGCATGGTGAATACATGCAGGCGTTCCGCCACACCGGCTTCCTGCTCGACGTGTCGAACTTGCAGATGCCGTACTGGCTGATGAATTTCGAGGAACATTGCGAGGTATTCGTCACCTCCACGGGCGCCGACCGGCAGATGGATTGCGACATCCTCGCCAGGTGCCTGCTTCAGGCGCGGATGAAGAACCGCCTTGCCGACCGCATGGGGAAGATCACCGTCGATTCTCCGGTGCCCTACCTGCTGTCGGACCTGACCACGATCCTGCAGAACGAGATGGGCAAGCTCGACAAGGCGAGCTCGTCGATCCCCTTCATGCGCGTGAAGTCGAAGATCGAGGAGATCAAGGTGGACCCGCGCTACCAGTTCATGTTCTCGGGCATGCTGGTGGGCGACACGATGGCCGAGTTCCTCGGCAAGGTGTTCCGCCTGCCCGCGCATGGCAAGCCGATCTCGATCATCGACGTGTCGGGCGTGCCGTCGGAAATCACCTCGACCGTGGTCGCGGTGCTGAGCCGGCTGGTGTTCGACTATGCGATCTGGTCTCGCGACGAGCAGACCCGGCCCGTGCTGCTGGTCTGCGAGGAAGCGCACCGCTATGTGCCCAGCGAAAAGAATTCGGACGGCTCGTCGGTCGGTCGCATCCTTTCGCGGATCGCCAAGGAAGGCCGAAAGTACGGCGTTTCGCTGGGCCTCATCACGCAGCGTCCGTCGGACCTTGCCGAAGGCGTGCTGTCGCAGTGCGGCACGATCATCTCGATGCGCCTCAACAACGATCGCGACCAGGCCTTCGTGAAGGCGGCGATGCCCGAAGGCGCCCGCGGCTTCCTCGATTCGATCCCGGCGCTGCGCAATCGCGAATGCATCATCTGCGGCGAGGGCGTGGCGATCCCGATCCGCGTGAGCTTCGATGATCTCGAGGCACCCAAGCGCCCGGCTTCGGCCGACCCCTCGTTCTCCGAATTGTGGAGCCAGTCGGGCGGCGAGGAACAGGCGGTCGATCGTACCGTCCAGCGCTGGCGCGCGCAGGCGAGATAGGGTTTGTCCGTTTTCCGCCAGTCAGGCGGAGCTGTTACCTAGACATTTTGTTGGTCTGGCGGACGGCGATGGCGTCCGCCACCGCCTGCGGCACCAGCCCGCTCCCCCACCCGGCCACCCATCCAGGAACATTGCCTGGGAGGCCGGGTGGGGGAGCGGGCCGGTGCCGCAAGCCCTTCACGGAGGTGAAGGGCGCACGCAACGAAGACTCCCCAACTGGCGGCAAACTCATCCAACCTACATCAACGGTTCCATACGCCCCGAAACCTCGCTGTCGGCCAGCGCTTCCTCCGAGGCCTCGCCCGGCGGGATCGCGCGCATGTGCGTGCGCCATCCGGGCATGCGATAGGCGACGACCGCCAGCGTGGCGGCGATGACCGAGCCGACCGGGAACGACAGCCACAGCGCATCCGGCCCGAAGTGCGGATAGGCGAGGTAGTAGAAGCCCAGCCGCCCCGGATACATCGCCACGCCCAGCACGATCAGCGGGGCGATCACCACGCCGCCGGCGCGCATCGTGCCGAACAGCACGATCGTCACACCGAACAGCATGAACGACCAGCTCGCCAGCAGCTGGATGTGCCTGGCGAGCGGCACCGCGGGCGAACCGGGGCCGAGGAACAGCTCGAGCGCCGGGCGGTCGAACAGCATCAGCAGCAAGGTCAGCGTACCCGTCATGGCGAGGTTGAGCGCGATGCCCGACCGGTTGATTTCGCCCAGCCGCGCCGTGAGCCCCGCGCCGATCGCCTGCGCGGCCATCGCGCTGACCGCCGCCGAAATCGCCATCGCCGGCATCTGCAGGTAGGTCCACAGCTGCAGCGAAGCGCCATAGGCGGCGCTCGCCAGCAGCCCCTCGCGGTTGACGAGGCCGACCATGATGATGCCCGCGGCCGAGATCAGCAGCATCTGCGCGCCCATCGGCAGGCCCTTGGCGACAATGTAGCCCAGTTCGCTTCGCTTCGGGACGAGATAACCGATCTCGTGGCCGCGCAGCCGCAGCGGCAGGTCCCTGGCATAGACGTAGGTCACCATCGCGGCCATGCTGATGATCGAAGCCAGCGCGGTCGACAGCGCCGAACCCGCGATGCCAAGGCGCGGGAAGGGGCCGAAACCCGAGATCAGCATCGGGTTGAACACCACGTCGAGCCCGACCGAGAGCAGCATGAACAGCAGCGGCGTGCGCGAATCGCCCGCGCCGCGCAGGCTCATCGCGAACATCACCGAGATCATCGAGGCGGGCATGGCGACGAAGATCACGCGCAGATAGGTGAGCGCGAGGTCATAGGCGTCGCCCGGAGTCGCCAGCGCCGTGAGCAGCGGAGCGGCGAGGATCCACCCGGCCACGGCGATCACCACCGCCAGCAGGCTGCAGAAACCGATCGCGCTGCCGAAGGTGCGCCGCGCCGCGTCGACATCGTGCGCGCCGAAGGCCTGGCCGACCTTGACCGTCGCGGCCATGCCGAAGCCGAACACCGCGGCGAAGACGAGGAACATGACGACGTTGGCATTGGCGGTCGCGGCCAGCGCGTCCTCGCCGATCAGCCGGCCGACCCAGACCGAGTTGACCGAACCGTTCAGCGACTGGAGGATGTTCGAGGCGAGCGTCGGCGCGGAAAAGACCAGCAGCGTGCGCAGCACGGGGCCACTGTTGAGGTTGCCGCGCGAGCGCGGACCGGGTCGGTTCATGGTCTTCGCTTTCCCTGGGATCGCGCGGACCGTCGCCGGGTTCGGCGCGCGCGTCAATCTTCCTTCGTCAGCCGCCCTTCTTGAACGCGGCGAGCGCGGCGAAGGGGCCCGACGCCGCATCGCCGTGAAGCTTGTGCTCCTTGCGCACGGTTTCGGCATCAGGGCCGGTGGCGAAGGGATCGATGGCGAGCGCCAGGCTCTGCGCGATCGCCTCGCCAAGGTCGAAGGCGGTGCCCTCGTACTCGATCTCGTCGAGTTCGCCGGCTTCGAGCTCGATCTCCTCGTCGGGCTTGTGGTCGTGGCGCGCGGGAACGAAGCGCACGAAAACCGGCTCGTCGATTTCGGCCTCGATGGGTTCGCCCGAAACCGCGCAGGACTGCACGATCGATGCGGTAAGGCGGCCCGTGGCGGTGACCTCCGCGCCCTCGGGCTCCAGCTCCACCTCCGCGCGCATCGCGCGGATTTCGGCGATGGCGAAGCGGCCCGCCAGGCGCCGGCGCTCGGCCTCGTCGGGTTCTAGCACGACCGCCCTGGCGGGAATCGAGCGCAGGTCGATCATCCGCGAGAATTCGGGCGCGGCGCCCGCGCTTGTGGTCATCGCACGATCTCGCCCGCGAGCAGCGCCTCGTGGCCGATCGCCGCGAGCGTCGCGGCGATCAGCCGCATTTCGGCGGCGACCATCGCCGGCTCGCCGCCCTCGACGAAGCTGACGTTGCGCGCCACGGCCTCGACCAGTTCGTCATCGTTCGCCGAGGCCAGCGCCTCGCGATAGGTGCCCAGCCTTCCGCCCAGCGCGCCCATCAGCTTGCCCACGTGCTTGCCCACCACCACGTCGCCCACCCCGCTCTCGCGCAGCTGGCCGTCCATGTCGTCGACGAACAGCTCGGTCAGGCGCACCGATGGCTCAATCAGTTCGGGATCGCGCTCCATGCGCAACAGGACGAGGCTGAGCACCAGCGTGATCGTGTCGAAGCGGCCCGGCACGGTGTCGGCGACGCGGGCCTTGGCGTACCACTGCGGCTCGCGCGAGATCGCCACCACGCGGTGCCACAGCGGGCGCACCACGGCGCAGTCGTCCTCGCGGCGGGCGAAGAGTTTCGCGAGCAAAGACATGGCGCAGGGTCCTTCCGTTCAGCCGGGATTAAATCCCGAAGCCGATTAACACCGGGCACACGCTGCTTCCCGCCATTGCGGAGTTCGGCTTTGGCCCGTAAGGGTCCGCCGATACAGGCAGCGCGGGCGCCTTGGCAATCGCCAGGGACGGCTGGCTGGTCATTTCGGTTCGGAACGGTTTGAATGCAGGACAGGCGAATGCAGGACAGGATGCGGATCGTGCGGGGCGTGTCGGCTCTGGCGCTTCTGGCGTTGGCAAGCGGCTGCGCCAGCATCCGCGACCACCGCGGCTACATCGTCGACGGGGCTCTGCTCGATTCGGTGCAGCCCGGGCTCGACAACAAGGAGTCGGTCGAAAAGGCGCTCGGCCGCCCGACCTTCGTCAGCCAGTTCGGCGATCGGCAGTGGTACTACGTGTCGATGAACACCAAGCAGGCGCCCTTCACGCGCCCGCGCACCCAGAACGAACTGGTGGTCAAGGTCGACTTCGATCCCGCCGGAAACGTCAGAAGCGTCGAACGTTCGGGCATGGAGCATGTCGTGCGCCTCAGCCCCGATCACGACAAGACCCCGACTCTGGGCCGCGACCGCAGCTTCTTCGAGGACCTGTTCGGAAATATCGGCGCGGTCGGCGCGGTTCCCGGCGCAACGCCGGGCTCGGGTCGGACCGGCGGCGGACCCAACGGGTCCTGATCGGGCCTGAACATGCCTGAACCCGGCGTCCTTGAACGGGGCGGGGGAAGGCCTACATCCCCGGCATGAGCGACAGCAGGGCCAGCCACGGCCTTATCGAGTGGCACGGCACCACGATCATCGGGGTGAAGAAGAACGGTCGAACCGTGATCGCGGGCGACGGTCAGGTCTCGATGGGCAACACGGTGATGAAGCCCAACGCGCGCAAGGTGCGCCGGCTGGGCGAGGGCGGTCCCGACAAGGGCAAGGTCATCGCCGGGTTTGCCGGTGCGACCGCCGATGCCTTTACCCTGTTCGAACGGCTTGAGCGCAAGCTGGAGCAGTACTGCGGCCAGCTGATGCGCGCCGCGGTCGAACTCGCCAAGGACTGGCGCACCGACAAGTACCTCAGGAACCTCGAAGCGCTGATGATCGTCGCCGACACGGAGACGATGCTGGTGCTGACCGGCAACGGCGACGTGCTCGAGCCCGAGGGCGGGATCGCCGCGATCGGTTCGGGCGGAAACTACGCGCTCGCCGCCGCACGCGCGCTCGACGCCTACGAGGCCGATGCCGAAACCATTGCGCGCAAGGCGATGCAGGTCGCCGCCGACATCTGCGTGTTCACCAATGACCGCGTGACGGTTGAGAGCATCTAGTTTCTCCCCTCCCGCTCGCGGGAGGGGCCGGGGGTGGGCGCGCCACGCGATCCCACCTCTTCGACAGACCCACCCCCAACCCCTCCCGCAAGCGGGCGGGGGACGAGGACAGAATGACCCAGAACCTTACCCCCAAAGCCATCGTCGCGGCGCTCGACGAACATATCGTCGGCCAGGCCGAAGCCAAGCGCGCGGTTGCCGTCGCGCTCAGGAACCGCTGGCGCCGCCAGCGCCTCTCGGCCGAGCTGCGCGACGAGGTGACACCCAAGAACATCCTGATGATCGGCCCCACCGGCTGCGGCAAGACCGAGATCAGCCGGCGGCTGGCGAAGCTGGCGGATGCGCCCTTCGTCAAGGTCGAGGCGACCAAGTTCACCGAGGTCGGCTATGTCGGCCGCGACGTCGAGCAGATCGCGCGCGACCTGGTGGAAGAGGCGATCCGGCTCGAAAAGGACCGCCGCCGCGACGCGGTGCGCGAGGCGGCCGGCAATGCGGCGATGGACCGGCTGCTGAAGGCGCTGTGCGGCGACGGCGCCAGCGAAGCGACGCGCGAATCGTTCCGCCGCCGCATCGTCGACAACTCGATGAACGACGCCGAAGTCGAGATCGAGGTCGAGGAAGCGCCCAACATGCCCTTCGAGCTGCCCGGGATGGGCGGCAACGTGGGCATGATCAACCTCTCCGACATGATGAACAAGGCGATGGGCAAGACGCCGACCAAGCGCCGCAAGCTGCGCGTGGCCGACGCCTGGGACAAGCTGGTCGACGAGGAATCGGAAAAGCGCATGGACCAGGACGACGTCGCGCGCGTCGCCCTGGCCAACGCCGAGACCAACGGCATCGTGTTCCTCGACGAGATCGACAAGATCGCGGTCTCCGACGTGCGCGGCGGCTCGGTCAGCCGCGAGGGCGTGCAGCGCGACCTCCTGCCGCTGATCGAGGGCACCACCGTCGCCACCAAGTACGGGCCGATGAAGACCGACCACGTGCTGTTCATCGCGAGCGGCGCGTTCCACATCGCCAAGCCGAGCGACATGCTGCCCGAACTCCAGGGCCGCCTGCCGATCCGCGTCGAGCTGAAGGCGCTGACCGAGGAGGACTTCGTGCGCATCCTCAGCGAGACGCGCGCCAACCTCGTCGAGCAGTATCGCGCGCTGATCGCCACCGAGGAGGTGACGCTCGATTTTGCGTCCGAAGCGATCCGCGCGGTCGCGCGCGTCGCCGCGCAGGTCAACGAGAGCGTCGAGAACATCGGCGCGCGGCGCTTGCAGACGGTAATGGAGAAGCTGCTCGAGGAGATCAGCTTCGAGGCCGAGGACCGCAAGGGCGAAACGATCCGCGTCGACGAGGCCTATGTCTCCGACCGCCTTGCCGATCTCGCCAGCGATACCGACCTCTCCAAGTACATCCTGTGACCGGCGGCCCGGTCCGCGATACGCAGGCGATGATCGCTGGCATGGCGCCGCGGCTCGATTCGCAGACATATGCCTTCGTGTCGGCGGAGGCGCCGGGGCAGGCGCTCGACCTCATGCGGCAGGCGCTCGCCACCTTCCGCGAGGACGAGGGGCTGGCGCTGATCGTGCCGATGGAGGCAGCCGAAGAGGCGGGGATCGCCGCCGATGCCTATGCGCGCATCACTCTGATGGTGAACTCCGCGCTTGATGGCGTGGGGCTGACCGCCGCGGTGGCGTCGTGCCTTGCCGAAGCGGGGATCGCCTGCAACATGGTCGCCGCCTATCGGCACGACCACGTCTTCGTCCCCGCCGCCGAGGCAAACCGCGCGCTTGGGCTCTTGCGCGAGATCGAGGCGCGGGCCAGTGAAGCGACCGAGACCGAGGACTGACCCCGCCATGCACCAGACCCCCGATGACCGCCCGGTCTACCGCCTGCTCACCGGCAAGGACGACCGTGAATTCTGCGAGCGCGTGTCGGAGGCGCTGGCGCAGGGTTGGCGGCTCTATGGCTCTCCCGGCATGGCGTGGGACGAGGGGCGCCTGTGCATGAAGGTGTCGCAGGCGGTCGTCTGGCACGAAGCCGACGTGGTGAAGGATTAGGATCAGGATCTGTAATTCGCCGCCGCCTGCCCGGCGGCCGCGTCCCTTGCGGCCTGTTCGCGCCAGGCGATGACCGACGGCATGCCGGGCTTGATCGCCAGCGCGCGGTCGAATGCCTCCACCGCCTCGCCGTAGCGATCGAGGTTGACCAGGGCGGTCGCCAGGTCGATCCACAACTGCGGCGTGCCCTGCTTGCGCCCGATGGCGCGGCGGAAGTGCCGGGCCGCTTCCGCCCATTGGCCCTTCTCTCGCGCGATGACCGCCAGCCGCATTCGCCGGGTCTGGCCGATCCGCCCGGGCCTGCCGAAGTCGCGGATGCCGATCCGTGTGGCACTGGCGAGTGCAAAGCTCGCGAAATCGCCGAGGCGCGCGGAGACCGGCCGCGGTGCCGGCGCAAAGGCGGGCTCGCGGCGAAGGCACCACTTCTCCCACAGCGCCTGGTCGACCGGGCTGCGGCTGCGGATATACGCCAGCAAGCCGTCGTCCAGCTCCGAGGCGCGGAGCATGGGGAACGCGTTGAATTCGCGGTGGCTGGCCATGACGTTGCCGGCCTTCGCCTGTCCGGGGATGCCGAGGTCGGGGGCGACCATGGCGATCAGCCGGTCGCAATCGTCGTGGCGGCCGACGAACCAGAAGTCGCGGAGCGCGGCGTCGACAAGCTCGAACTGGCGGCTCTCGGGCATCAGCGCGGCGCTCAGCGAATCGTGGCCGAGCCAGCGGGTGAGCAGGAAATTGGCGGAGAAGTTGCGCGGCAGCGCGCGCAGGTGGAGCGCGAAGCTGTAGGTGCCGACGCCCTTGTCGAGATAGGTCGACATGCGGAAATTGTAGAGCGAGACCAACTGCTCGACCGGATCGCGCAGCAGCACGGCGCGCCGGATCTCGCGGCCCTCGAAGCGCTGCTCCATGCTCTGCGCCAGCCAGTGGCTGCACAGCGCCTGCACCCGGCCGATCGCTTCCGCGCCCCTGGGCAGGTCGCGCCTGCCGGTCGGCTCGACGAAGCTTCCCGGCGGGCAGTGCGCGCGCAGGTGCATGCGGATGGTCTGCCCGGCCGTCTTGGGCACGTGCTGGAGGAAGTAAACCGGCTGGCCTTGCGCAGCCGCCCTCCCGGCGCTCGCGCTGGAGCCGGATGCCCCATCGCCGGTCCTCATCCGCGGCCTCGCCGGCTCGGAGCGAAGCGGCCGGTCGTGCGCGCGGCCAGAACCGATATGGCAGGAAAAACAGACATCCGGCCCGCCTTTAGACGAGAAATCGCCGGGGACAATATGCCGGCGCGGCGCGCGTGGCCGTTGTTCAGTCGACCGCCCCGGCCCCGGTCCGGTCGCCCTCGGCCGCCTGGCGCGCCCACATGTCGGCGTAGAGCCCGTTCCTGCGCAGCAGCTCGCCGTGACTGCCGCTCTCGGCGAGCCGCCCCTGGTCGAGCACGAGGATGCGGTCCGAATCGACCACGGTCGACAGGCGGTGCGCGATCGAGAGCGTGGTGCGGTGTTCGGCGACCGAGCGCAGCGTCTTGAGGATGTCCTGCTCGGTGCGCGTGTCCAGCGCGCTGGTCGCCTCGTCGAACAGCAGGATCGGCGGGTTCTTGACCAGCGTGCGTGCGATCGCGACGCGCTGCTTCTCACCGCCCGATAGCTTGAGGCCGCGTTCACCCACTTCGGTGTTGAAGCCTTGCGGCAGACGGTTGATGAAATCGGCGATGGCCGCGCCCTTCGCGGCGGCCTCGACGTCGAGCATCGTCGCGTCGTCTCGGCCATAGGCGACGTTGTAGCCGATGGTGTCGTTGAACAGCACGCTGTCCTGCGGCACGATGCCGATCGCCGCGCGCAAGGACGCCTGCGTCACCCGCGCGATGTCCTGCCCGTCGATGAGGATGCGGCCGCGCCAGGGATCGTAGAAGCGGAACAGCAGCCGCGCGATCGTGCTCTTGCCCGCGCCCGAAGGGCCGACCAGCGCGACGCGGCTGCCCGCCTCGACCTCGAACGACAGGCCATGGAGGATGGTGCGGTCTTCCTCATAGCCGAACCACACGTCCTCGAAGGCGAGGCCGGGGCGGCGGACCACCAGCGCGGGCGCGCCGGGCGCGTCCTGCACCTCGACCGCGGTATCGACCAGCGCGAACATCGCCGCCATGTCGATCAGCCCCTGCCGGATGGTGCGATAGACCATGCCGAGCATGTCGAGCGGGCGGAACAGCTGGGTCAGGTAGGTCTGCACGAAGACCAGCTGGCCCGCGGTGTATTTGCCCTGCCACCAGCCGTAAGCGGTATAGGCGAGCGCGCCGGCCATCAGCAGGTTCACCACCAGCGCCTGCGCGATGTTGAGCAGGCCGAGCGAGTTCTCGCTCTTCACCGCGGCGTCGGCATAGGCGCGGGTCGCCTGCGCGTAGCGGGCTTCCTCGCGGCCCTCGGCGCCGAAATACTTCACCGTCTCGTAGTTGAGCAGCGAATCGACCGCGCGCGCGAGCGCCTGGCCGTCTAGCCGGTTCATCTCCGAGCGCAGCTTGGTGCGCCACTCGGTGATCGTGCGCGTCACCCAGATGTAGGTCGTCACCGCCAGCGCGGTCGCCGCGACGAGGCCCCATCCGAAGTTGATGTAGAAGATCACCGCGACGATCAGCAGCTGCAGCACCGTCGGCGCGATGTTGAACAGCATGAAGTAGAGCATCGTGTCGATGCTCTTGGTCCCGCGTTCGATCGTCTTGGTCACTTCGCCGGTGCGGCGCGACAGGTGGAAACGCAAGGAAAGGCGGTGGAGCTGGGCGAAGACGTGCTCGGCCAGCGCGCGCGCCGCGTCCTGGCCGACGCGCTCGAAAATGATGTTGCGCAGGTTGTCGAAGGCGGTCTGCGCGAACCGGCCGAAGGAATAGGCGAGCACGAACAGCAACGCGAAGCGCGCCACGCGCGGGCCGGTGACGGTCATCGCGTCGACCGCGCCCTTGAGCATGTAGGGCAGCGTCATCTGCGTCGCGGTGGACGCCAGAACCATCACGACCGCGCCGACGATGCGCCAGCGCAGCGCGGGATTCTCGCGCGGCCACAGGTAGGGGAGGAAACGGCGCAGCGTTCCCCAGCCGTCGTGGCGGGCGTGCGTATCGGAGGCGGTATCGGGCGGCATCACTCGCCCAGATAGGGTTTTCGCGCGGTTTGGCCAGTCCCCCGAGCCCCGTCCGCGCCTCAGTAGCCTGTGTCGAGCAGCCGCGAACCGATGTTGCGCCGGGTCGAGGCCATCGCGTCGTCGGGCAGGTCGAACATCACCTTGCGCGAATCGAAGTCGATCGCAACGCGGTGGAACAGCCGCAGCTGCGTCATGCCCAGCAGCAGCGCGGGGCGCTTGTCGAGCCCCAGCTTCTCGAACGGCGGCGCGGCGGCGAAGGCGATCACGGTGTTCGTCAGCGTGAGTCCGCCGAGTTCCAGCCTGCGCGCCATACCGACCCCGGCGGTGATCTGCTGCCCGGTGACCGAAATCAGCTGAGTCTGCATGTCCGGATGGCGCTTGCGTAGCGCGGTCTGCAGCGCGACGTTGCCGATCGAGGTCTCGGCGCCGGTGTCGATGATCACGTCGGTGCGCACGCCGTCGACCAACGCGTTGGTCATGATCAGCTGGCCCGACTGGCGCCGTGCGCGCACCACGATCTCGTAGCCGTAGTTCCCGCCGAGATCGTGCGCGTCGCCGATCGCCATGCGGTTGTGGTCGAAATCGAGCAGCACGCGCTGGCCCTGCAGGCTGTCGAGCCCGATGATCCCGTCGGCGCCGATGTTGGCCTCGTCGAGCAGCGGCGCCGAGAGGCCATAGAAGCTGCGGCGGCCGAGATCGATCTGGTCGACGTCGACGATGTCGACCGCCTGCGATCCGGCGATGCCGATCAGCGTGCCCTTGCTGACCGGGGTGAGCTTGAGCTGCGACGCCACGTCGCGCGACAGCACGGTGCGTTCGGCGCCGGTGTCGATCAGGAAATGGAACGGTCCATTGTCGGCGATGTGCACCGGCACCGTCATGCGCAGGTTGAGGTCCTTTTGCACCTCGACCACTTCGGTCTGCGATACGCCGGGCGCCGCGTCCTGCAGCGCGGAGACCGGATAGGCGCCGAGCAGGGGCAGCATCGCGGCACCGGTCGCGGCGAATATCGGATGGAACGGCATCGTCTTTCTCCCGCCGGGGAGATTACACCTTCGCGGCGGGCTGCGCCATGACGCTCGTCGATAGGAGACCCGTCGAACGGATTCAGCGCTGCGCGGCGGCAACGCGCGGGTGCAGCAGGACAGCGCGAAGTTCGCCCACCATGCCGGCGATCTCGCCGAACAGCGGGTGACGGATCGCCCACAGTGCGCCGAGCCAGCAGGCGATTCCCGCCAGCGTGCCCGAGGCGCACTGCACGAAGCCCGCGCTCGCCGGCCCCGCCACCAGCGCATAGCTCGCCAGCAGCGGCGCGACGGCGGCGAGCGTGACGATGGCGCTCTTCGCCTGCACGGCCAGCAACTCGCGCCAGGTGAAGCCGAGCATCCCGCGCATGAACGGTGCGTAGATCGCCACGAACACCAGCCCGTGGACGAAGCGGCCCGCCGCGACCCACACCAGCCCGAAGGGGGCGGTCAGCACGATCATCGTCACCGAAACCGCGGTGTCGGCGATGTTGCGATGGATGAGGCCCTTCATCCGTTCGAGCAGGATCGGCAGGTCGCCGTAGAGCGGCAGCGCGATGTAGCACATCTGCGCCAGGGCGATCCACACGAGCAGCGGCGCGGTGGCGATCCACATGGGGCCGTAAAGCATCATGATCAGCGGGTACGACAGCGTGGCGATTCCCGCCATCGCCGGCCATGTCACCCCGGTATAGGCCGCGACCACGCGCAGGTATGGAGGGCCCAGCGGCTCGCCCGCATCGCGCACGCGGCGGAAGGCGGGGTAGAACACGCCGGTCACCGCGCCCGCGACGAGCAGGCGCAGTTGCAGCGCGAGTCCCGCCGCGCGGGTAAACAGCCCGACCGCGGCGTTGTCGATCAGCCGGCCGATGACCAGTTCGGGCGCGCGCGAGTTGATCGAATAGCAGGTCGAGATCACCGAATTGGTCCCCCCGATCTTCAGCACGGGCTCTGCCCCCTTGATGCGCAGCGGCCATGGGATCATCGGCCCGGCGCGCAGCTGGCTCACCACCAGACGCGCCGCCTGCTGCGCGAAGGCGCCCCAGGCGAGCGCCGCCGCGCCGTATCCCATCACCGCCAGGCTGAGCGCCGCGGCGGCGTTGGCGACCGCCGAGCCGACCTCGATCATGGTGTTCGACTTGTAGTCCATCCGCCGCTGGCAGGTCGCCTGCGGCACGATGGCGAGCGGCACGAGCAGGTACGATGCGGCAATGATCCGGGTTATGCCGAACAGCCGCGCGTCACCGTAAAATGCCGCGATGGGCCCGGCCGAGGCGATCGCCAGCAGCGCGATGCCCCAGGCGAAGGCGACCGACACGGTGAACGCGGTCGCCAGCTTCTCACGCGTCAACTCGCGCTCGCCATTGACGTAGCGGGTGACGCCGAAGTCCTGCAGGAAGGCAACGATCGTCACCGCCGCGAAGCTGATCGAGAACAGGCCCAGCTCGGCCGGGCTGATGAACCAGCGTGCGAGGATCACGCTCGTCACGAACTGGAGCGCGAACGAAGCGTATTGCGAGCCGATCGCCCAGGCGGCGGCGGTGCGCACGCTCATCTGCGGGGTGTCGTCGCTCATGCCGCCAATCCCGGATTCAGGCCCAGCAGGCCCGCCGCTACGCGCCCGGCCTTGATCGGGCGTCCCGCGCGCAGCAGGCGCGCCGCCGTGCGCCACAGGCGCTCGTCGCGCGAATTGTCTTCGTGGATATGGCCGATGAGGATGTCCCAGGCGTCACCGCCAAGGGCCTCGGGCGAATAGATCACCCGGTCGAGCACGCGGCGCCGGACATAGGCCGCCGCGCCAGGCCCGAACAGGGTGTCCAGTTCGCTCAGTGGTGGCATCGCATCGAACCCGTCGGTCGGGTCCGCGCGACCGGCGACGCGCTCGCGGTGCGCGAGCCAGCCGATCGCGGTATTGCGCATCTGTTCGACCACGTGACGACTGCTGACCTGGTCGGGATAGATCCGGTAATCGACCAGCCGGTCGGGCAGGTTCGCCATCGTGGTGACCTCGGAAAGGCGAAGCCAGAGGTCGTAGTCTTCGGCGTGGCGATAGGCGGGCCGGTAGCCGCCGACCGCGCACATCGCATCGCGCGAAATCACGCAGGCATTGTGCGAAAGCTGCGCGCCGATTTCGAGGTTGGCGCGAATCCCCGCGTCGTCGAGCGGACGCGTAAAGGGCGGCCGCTCGATCGGTGCGCCGTCGATGCCGACCATGCGCACTTCCGCGCCGAGCACACCGCAGCCGGGATTGCGCGCGAGATAGTCCATCTGGCGCGCAAGGCGGCCGGAATGCTGCACGTCGTCGCCGTCCACGATGGCCAGCCACGGCGCGCGGGCCGCCGCGACAAGCGCGTTGAGCGCCGGGACGCGACCCTTGGCGCTGGCCGTCACGATCCGGATGCGCGGGTCGGCCGCGGCGTGGTCCGCGACGATCCTCGCCGTGGCATCGGTCGAGCGATCGTCCACGATGAGGAACTCGAAGCCGGCAAAGTCTTGCGCCAGCACGCTTTCGATCGCTTCGCCGACGAATGCTTCCGCGTTGTAGACGCTGGTGAGGACGCTGATCGCGGGGACGCTCATATCTCGACCTCGGCAAAGCGCGTGACCAGGCTGGCCTGCTCGCCGCCCCGGCTGTGCGCGCGGCGGCGCCAGCGCAGCATCGGCCGGGCGAGCGCGGGGACGAGGCGCCACATCGCGAAGCTCACGTCCCACACCAGGCCGCCGACTTGCGCACGCGCGGCGCGCAGGTGGTCGAGCCCGCCGGCGGTGTCCCCGTCGATCACCCGGTCGATCGCGTGCTCGAAATCGAGCGCGGACCGGCTGGACGCTATGAGTCGCTCCAGCAGCTCCTGTTCAGTCGCCTCTTCCGGCAGGGCGGCCTGGGCCTTTTCATAGGCCTTGATGTTGCCGAGCAGCATGCGTCCGGCGTGCGCCGAGGCCGAGCCGGCGCGTACGCGATATTCGCCGAGCACTTCGCCGGCATAGAAGGCGTAGCCACCCAGCAGCATCAGTCGCACCCAGAAGTCGAAGTCTTCCGACTGGGCCATGCTTTCGTCGAAACCGCCCACGCGCTCGAAATCTGCGCGGCGGAAGGTTGTGCCGATATAGACGTTGAACGACCGGTCGAGCACGTCGGAAAGCGAGCCGTGGACCCCGTCGCCGGTGCCCTGCTTGCGCTCAACACAGTAATGCTCGCGCGGGACCGCGCCGAAGATCCGGGCATTGCAGGTCCCCAGCCGAACGTTCTCATCGCCCTCGAGCGCCTCGCACATCGTTTCAAGGTATCGCGGCCGATAGAGGTCGTCTCCGTCGAGCAGGGCGACGAGCGGCGCCTGCGAAGCGCGGATAGCTGTGTTGCGCGCGGCCGAGACACCGTGGTTCCCGGTGACGAGGAAGCGGATGCGCGGATCGGCGAGGAACGGCTCCACCGCGCCGGCCACGTCATCGGGCGCGCCGTCATCGATCACCACGCATTCCCAGTCGGGCATGGTCTGCGCCTGGAGCGAGGCCAGGGCCTCTTGCAGCAGGTGTGCGACTCCATAGGCGGGAACAATCACCGCGACACGGGCATGTTCTGGAGCGCGTTTGCGCGCGCGAACGGGGAGATGCGCCTCGGACATGGCTTCGGTCTAGCCCGCATGGTGTAAATTTAGCCTTAGCAGGCGGTGAATCGGGAGGGGCCAATGGCCCAGGCCTCGCAAGAGCCGCGATTCGTTGCAGCCGATACGGTTCCGGAGGCGGGAGAAGGCAGAAAATCATGCCAGAAATCGCGGATTTCTGCGGCTTTGGGAAAAAAGCGCAACAAATTTGCAAAAACCCGTTGACCGACTCAGAACCCCTCCATATATGCCGCCTCACCGAACGGGACGCCGCCCGAAACGACGGCGCTTCGAACGGTCGCCAACATAGACGGACAACTGGTCCCCCGAAAGAAAAAACGGGGGACGATGGTTGTCCGCCTCATTTTGTCGCTTCGGCGGCGGTTTGAGGGATGCTTTGGCGGCTCTTTGACATTGTTGGTTTAGATGAAGGGACATGTGGGCGACGGCGCCCGGTCCGGCGAGCTTCGGGCTCCGATGACCGGTTAATTATGCCGATGCCTTATATGTCCTTCGTATCCATTACGTTTGACAAGTGCAGGTATCGGCTCCCGAAGTTCGGTATCGCGGTTGGCGGGGCTTGCTCCGTGCCGTGCATATCGTGACACAAACTTGAGAGTTTGATCCTGGCTCAGAACGAACGCTGGCGGCATGCCTAACACATGCAAGTCGAACGAAGGCTTCGGCCTTAGTGGCGCACGGGTGCGTAACGCGTGGGAATCTGCCCTTTGCTTCGGAATAACACAGAGAAATTTGTGCTAATACCGGATGATGACTTCGGTCCAAAGATTTATCGCCGAGGGATGAGCCCGCGTAGGATTAGCTAGTTGGTAGGGTAAAGGCCTACCAAGGCGACGATCCTTAGCTGGTCTGAGAGGATGATCAGCCACACTGGGACTGAGACACGGCCCAGACTCCTACGGGAGGCAGCAGTGGGGAATA
>JAJXVK010000238.1 GCA_021782155.1 Pseudomonadota bacterium | reverse complement strand
CGGACCGCAACGGCCTCTATGGTGTCTCCGCCTTCGCCGGTGCGGCGAAGGGCGCCGGAGTGCAGCCGCTGATCGGCACGATGCTGGCGGTCGCGCGGCCCGAGACGAGCGGCGCGCACGTCGGCTTCGGCCCCGCTGCGCCGGCGATCGACTGGCTCGCGCTCTATGCGCAGGACGCGACCGGGTACGAAAACCTTTGCCACCTCGTCAGCAAGGCGCACCTCGAACGGCCGCTGGAGTTCGACCCGCATGTCGTGCTCGCCGACCTTGTCGGACACAGCGACGGACTGATCGCGCTGACCGCTGCTGGCGAGGGCGCACTGGCGCGGCTGCTGGCGGAAGGGCAGATTTCCGCCGCGCACGCCTATGCCGATCGCCTGCAGGAACTGTTCGGCGACCGGCTCTACGTCGAACTCGCGCGGCGCGGCAACCCGGTCGAGGACAAGGCCGAGGAAGCCCTTGTCGAGCTAGCCTACGCGCGCGGGCTGCCGCTGGTCGCGACGAACCCGGCCTGCTTTACCGACCGGTCGTTCTACCCCGCGCACGACGCGATGCTGTGCATCGCGCACTCGACCCACGTCGACAGCCCCGACCGGCCGCACAGCAACGACCAGCTGTGGATCAAGTCGGCGGAGCTGATGGAAGAGACCTTTTCCGACCTTCCCGAGGCAATCGCCAACACGCTGGTCGTCGCGCAGCGCTGCGCGTTCATGCCGCCCAGGCGCAAACCGATCCTGCCCAGCCTCGCCGGCGACAAGGAGGGCGAGGCGCGGATGTGCGCCGAGGATTCGCGCAAGGGCCTGATCGCCAGACTTGAGTTGCAGTTCGACGAATCGGTTCGGGGCGAGCTTGTCGAAGCCCTGTCCTACCCCTCCGCCGACCTCGAAGGGTCAGGTCTGCCCTTCGACAGGCTCAGGGCGAACGGGGACTGGGAGCGCGTCGTCGAATACAAGAACCGGCTCGAATTCGAGATCGGCATCATCAACCGCATGGGCTTCGGCGGCTACTTCCTGATCGTCGCCGACTTCATCAAGTGGGCCAAGGAGCACGACATCCCGGTGGGGCCGGGGCGCGGTTCGGGCGCGGGCAGCCTGGTGGCGTGGTCGCTGACCATCACCGACCTCGACCCGATCAAGCTGGGGTTGCTGTTCGAGCGCTTCCTCAACCCCGAACGCGTCTCGATGCCAGACTTCGACATCGACTTCTGCGAAACCCTGCGCGGCGAGGTGATCCGTTACGTGCAGGCCAAGTACGGGCACGACCACGTCGCGCAGATCATCACCTTCGGCAAGATGAAGGCCCGCGCGGTGCTGCGCGACACCGGACGCATCCTGCAGATGAGCTATGGCCAGGTCGATCGCCTCTGCAAGATGGTGCCCAACCACCCGACCGACCCGTGGACCCTGCCGCGCACATTGAACGGCGTCTCCGAATTCAAGCGCGAGTACGACCGCGACGAGGAGGTCAGGCGCCTCATAGACCTCGCGATGCAGCTCGAGGGCCTGCCGCGCAACTCCTCGACCCACGCGGCGGGCGTGGTGATCGGCGACCGGCCGCTGGAAAAGCTGGTGCCGCTCTACCGCGATCCGCGTTCGGACATGCCGGTCACCCAGTTCGACATGAAGTTCGTCGAGGACACCGGCCTCGTGAAGTTCGACTTCCTGGGGTTGAAGACGCTGTCGGTGCTGAAGAAGGCGGTCGACCTGCTCAAGCGGCGCGAGATCGACATCGACCTCTCGGCGCTCAGGTGGGACGACGAGGATACCTACCGCCTGCTCCAGTCGGGCGACACGGTGGGCGTGTTCCAGCTGGAATCCGAAGGCATGCGCCGCACGCTTGCGGCGGTGAAGCCAACCAGCTTCGGCGACATCGTCGCGCTTGTCTCGCTCTACCGGCCGGGCCCGATGGACAACATCCCGCTGTTCGGCCAGCGCAAGAACGGGCTCGCGACGATCGCATACCCGCACCCCAGGCTCGAGGGCATCCTTTCGGAGACCTACGGGATATTCGTCTATCAGGAACAGGTGATGCAGGCCGCGCAGATCCTTGCCGGCTATTCGCTCGGCGACGCCGACCTGCTGCGCCGCGCGATGGGCAAGAAGGTCCAGGCCGAGATGGACGCGCAGCGCCAGCGCTTCGTCGATGGCTGCAAGAGCGTGTCCGACATCGCACCCGCCAAGGCCAACGAGCTGTTCGACCTGATCGACAAGTTCGCGGGCTACGGCTTCAACAAGTCGCACGCCGCCGCCTACGCGCTGCTCGCCTACCAGACCGCGTGGTTCAAGGCGCACTATCCGCACGAGTTCTATGCCGCCTCGATGTGCTTCGACATGCATCAATCGGAAAAGCTCGCGGTGTTTGTCGACGACATGCGCCGCAATGGCATCGAGATCGCCGGGCCCGACATCAACCGCTCGGAAGCCGAGTTCTCGGTCGAGCGGACGGACGAAGGCTATGCCGTGCGCTATGCGCTCGCGGGCATCCGCAACGTGGGCGAAAAGGCGATGGAGGCGCTGGTCGAGGAGCGCGAGGCGCACGGCCGGTTCGAAAGCCTCGAAGACGTATTCCGCCGCACGCCGCAAGGCTCGATGAACCGGCGCCAGCTGGAAGGGCTTGCCGCCGCCGGCGCGCTCGACAGTCTCCATCCCAACCGCGCGCAGATCATCGCCAGCGCTGACCTGCTGCTTGCGGTGGCCGACGAGGCGGCGCGCAGCAAGGCGAGCGGGCAGGGCGGGCTGTTCGGCGGCGACGACCATGCCGAACCAACGCTGCGCCTCGTCGACGTGCCCGCCTGGTCGCGCTCCGACCAGATGGCGGCGGAGAAGGAAAACTTCGGCTTCTACTTCGCCGCGCACCCGGTCGAGGAATACCGCGCGGTCGCTTCGGCCAATGGCGCGCGCACTTACGCCAGCCTGATGGCGAGCGGCTCGGAAGGCGGGCCGGGCGCGGGGCGGCAGGGGGCAGTCATGGCCGCACTGGTGGAAAAGGCCCAGCGCCGCCAGACCAAGAAGGGTCGAGACTACATCTCGGCCGACTTCTCGGACTCGAGCGGGCAGTTCTCCTCTTCGTGCTTCGAGGAAGGGCTGGTCGAGCCGTTTCAGAAGTGGGCAGCGGAGGGGACCTGCGTGCTCCTGAATGTCGAGCTCGACCGTCCGAACCCCGATGAGCCGCCGCGCGTGACCGTCCGCAGCGCGCGTCCGCTGGCCTCGGTGACCAAGGCGGCGCGCATGCTGCTCAGGCTCGACGTCAGCCGTCCGGAGGCGCTGTCCGAGCTCGCCTTCATCCTGCCTCGTGCCAATGGCGCGATGGGCGAGGTGCAGGCGCGGCTGCGCACCGGCGGGGCGCACGAGCCGCTGGTCTCGCTCGGAAAGGAGTTCCTGCTCGACAGCGAGCTCGTCGAAAGCTTGATCGGGCTCGAAGGACTTGCCAATGTCGCGCTGACGGCGCGGGCAGGAAGTCACCTGCGCCTCGTGGAATAAGGTCCCGGCATCAAAGCCGGGCGGCAGGAGGGAACGGATGCAACTCGGCGCAATGCAGGACTGGAAGCTTCGCGTAACGCACCTTGTGGATCACGCGGCGCGCGAGCATGGCCACCGCGAGATCGTCACCCGCTGGGCCGACGGCAGCGAGACGCGCACCGACTGGGCAGGAATCCGCCGTGACGCGCTCAGGATGACGCAGGCGCTGCGGGCAGCGGGCGTCCAGACGGGTGACCGCATCGCGACGCTGGCGATGAACCACGCGCGGCACCTGGTCAGCTGGTACGGCGCGGTGGGCGTGGGCGGCGTGCTCCATACGGTGAACCCGCGCCTGTTCGACGACCAGCTCGAGTACATCGCCAACCACGCCGAGGACAAGGTCTTGCTGTTCGACGCCGCCTTCGCGCCGATCGTCGAGCGGATGAAGTCGCGGTGGAAGACCATCGAGCACTACGTCTGCTTCGACAGCGGCGAGCCGGCGGTCCACTTCGAGAACTGGATCGGTGCGCACGACGGCAATGTCGAATGGGCCGACGGGGACGAGCGCGATCCCTGCATGCTGTGCTACACCAGCGGCACCACGGGCAACCCCAAGGGCGTGCTCTACGAACACCGC
>JAJXVK010000237.1 GCA_021782155.1 Pseudomonadota bacterium | reverse complement strand
AGCGCCTCGACCGGCGGGACCGGGTTGGGCGCGAGCCCGCGAAGCGCCTCGCGCACGCCGGCATAGAAGCGGCGCTGGTCGCCCACAGGCGCGGCCTCGTGGACCCTGCCCTCGGGCGTTTCGAGGACGAGCGGGTCCTCGTCGAGGCCCCATCCGGGCGCGCCCGGCTCCATGCCCTCGACCAGCTGCGCTTCCTGCGGATCGAGGGCCTGCCTGACCAGCGAGCCGCCGGTGCCGTGGACGATGAAGCGCGCCGACCCGCCCGCGACCAGCATCGAGGCGTGGAGAAGCGCGCGCTTGTCGCTCCATGCCAGCACCGCGTGCGCCCAGTCGTCGGTCAGCCCGCCGTCGCGCAGCGCGGCAAGGTCGGCGCTGACCGTGTCGGGCAGTCCGAACAGGCACAGCGCCTGGTCGACGAGGTGCGGGGCGAGGTCGAACCACACGCCCGCGCCGGGCCCGCGGCCTTCGCGCCAGCGATCGCGCACGAGCGGGCGGAAGCGGTCGAAGTGGGATTCGAAATGCGTGACGCGCCCGATGCGCCCCTTTGCGATGGCATCGGCGACGCCAAGGAAATCGCCGTCCCAGCGCCGGTTGTGGAACACCGCGAGCAGTACATCCGCCGCCTCGGCCGCCGCGATCACCCCGCGCGCCTCGTCGAGCGAGAGCGCGAAGGGCTTGTCGACCACCACCGCTTTACCTGCCGCGATCGCCGCATGGGCGAGCGGGGCGTGGCTGTCGTTGGGCGTGGCGATGATCACGAGGTCGATGTCGCCGCGCGCCAGCAGAGCTTCGGGCGTGGGCAGGACTTCGATCTCCGGCATGACCGCATGGACCTTTGCCGCGTCGCTCGACACCACGGCGGAAAGCTCCAGCCCCTCGGTCGCTTGGACCAGCGGCGCGTGGAAGGTGCGCCCGGCATAGCCGAAGCCGATCAGGCCGGCGCGAACGGGGGGAGGGCTGGTCATCGCCGCTTCCCTAGCCGCCCGCACGCGATCCGTCATCGGGAGATGACGCCGCGCCGGTCACTCGCTAAGGCACCGCCATGGCTTCGACCCCAGACATCGTCCCCGACAGCCAGCACAAGGGCCTCGTCGCCCGGCTGCCGCAGCCTTGGCGCAACTTCGCGCTGCTGGCACGGTTCGACCGGCCGATCGGCTGGTGGCTGCTGTTCTGGCCCTGCGCGTGGGGTCTGTTCCTGTCGGGCGGCGTGTCGCGCTGGGCGCTGCTGGCGTGGATGCTTGCGGGCGCCATCGCAATGCGCGGCGCGGGCTGCGTCTACAACGACATCGTCGATGCCGACCTCGACCGGCAGGTGGCGCGCACCGCGAGCCGCCCCGTGGCGAGCGGGGCGGTGTCGAAGAAGGCGGCGTGGGGCTGGCTGCTGATCCTTGCCGCCGTAGGCCTGATCGTGCTGCTGCAACTTCGCTGGCAGGCGCAGCTCGTCGCTCTCGCCAGCCTGCTGCCGGTCGCCGCCTATCCCTTCATGAAGCGCATCACCTGGTGGCCGCAGGCGTGGCTCGGAATCGTCTTCTCGTGGGGGGCGCCGACCGCGTGGGTCGCCATGACGAGCGAGCATCTGGGCGCATTGGCCGCGCTCTATGCCGGGGCGATCTGCTGGGTGATCGGCTACGACACGATCTACGCCCATCAGGACCGCGAGGACGACGCGCTGGTCGGCATCCGTTCGTCGGCGCGGCGCATGGGGAGCCATGTGCGCGGCGGGGTGGGGGCGTTCTATGCCGGGGCGCTGGCGCTGTGGGCGCTCGCCTTCTGGCAGGTGCGGCCCGATCCGCTGGCGCTGCTCGCGCTCGCTCCGGTGGCGCTGCACCTTGGCTGGCAGGTGCTGACGCTCGATCCCGAAGACGGCGCGGACCCGCTCGCCAAGTTCCGCTCAAACCGCTTCGCCGGGCTGCTGATGGCGGCCGCGTGCTACGTGGTGGGTGCCGCCCGCGTGGCGGGCTGAGCGCGGTCAGGCATAGGACACTATTTCGAACTCGATCCCGTCCCAGTCAAAGAAATAGAAGCGCCGACCGGGTTCGTAGTCGGCGTGGTTGAACGTGGCCAGGCCCGCCTCGTTCACCACTGCCTCGGCGGCGTCGAGATCGTCGACCAGCAGGCCGACGTGGTTGAGCGGCACGCCCTTGGCGAACCTTTCCGCTTGCGCAAGGCCGGGCGTGTAGAGCGCGAGGTAGTCGGTGTCCGAGCCGACATGGATCGTCCAGCCGTCGTTGATCGCGGGGCCGCGCCAGCGTTCGTGCCAGCCGCACAATTTCTCCAGAAGCGCGGCAGATCGCGCGGGATCGCTGACGGTGATATTGGCGTGTTCAAGGCGTGCTGCGCTCATGATCGTGTCTCCGGTGTGACGATACGAATCGTCTATTTGCCTATCATGCGACCTCAAGCTAACTTGAGGTCAAGGCACTTTCGGGCAGGACACGAAGGCGATGGACAAGGACGACAAGATTCCGATCGGCATGCTGGCCAGGCGGACCGGGCTCGCGGTCTCGGCGATCCGCTATTACGAGGAGCGCGGATTGATCACGTCGTTCCGTACCGGGGGCAACCAGCGCCGCTTCCTGCGCAGCGACATCCGCCGCCTGAGCTTCATCCTGATCGCGCAGCAACTGGGGCTGGGGCTTACCGAGATCGAGGCCGAACTCGCCAAGCTGCCGCAGGGCCGCACGCCCACGCTGGCCGACTGGCAGAAGATCAGCCGATCGATGCGCAAGCAGCTCGACGACCGCATCGCGCTGCTGGTAAGGACGCGCAACAAGCTCGACGAATGCATCGGCTGCGGCTGCCTGAGCCTGCAACGCTGCGCGCTCTACAACAAGGACGACCGCGCTTCGGCGGCGGGGCCGGGGCCGCGGTTCGTGCTGGGGTAGGGCTATTCCGCCGCCAGCAGCTCTTCCGCGCCGCCCAGGTCCACGCTGACCAGCCGGCTCACGCCCTTTTCGACCATCGTCACGCCGAACAGGCGGTGCATGCGGCTCATCGTCACGGCGTTGTGGGTGACGATCAGGTAACGCGTGTCGGTTTCCTGCACCATCGCGTCGAGCAGGTCGCAGAAGCGTTCGATGTTGGCATCGTCCAATGGCGCATCGACTTCGTCGAGCACGCAGATTGGCGCGGGGTTGGTGAGGAACAGCGCGAAGATCAGCGCGACCGCGGTCAACGCCTGTTCGCCGCCCGACAGCAGCGTCAGCGATTGCAGCCGCTTGCCGGGCGGTTGTGCGAAGATTTCGAGCCCGGCCTCGAGCGGATCGTCGCTGTCGATGAGCGCGAGGTGCGCTTCGCCGCCGCCGAACAGGCGGCTGAACAGGCGGCGGAAATGGCCGTCGACCGCTTCGAAGGCGGCGCGCAGCCGCTCGCGGCCCTCGCGGTTGAGGTTGCCGATCGAGCCGCGCAGCCGGTTGACCGCTTCGGTCAGCTCGGCCTGCTCGGCGACCGACGTGCCGTGCTTCTCCTCGGCCTCGGCCAGTTCGTCGGCGGCGACGAGGTTGACCGGCCCGATCCGCTCGCGCTCGGCGACGAGGCGGTCCATCGCCGCCGATTCCTCGCCCGCGCCTTCCACCTCGGCCGAAGCGAAGGCGAAGCGTTCGGGCAGCAGGGGCGGCGGGCACTGGAAGCGTTCGCCCGATATGCCTGCCATCTCCTGCCGCCGCGCGTCCTCGTTCTCCGCGCGCGCGGCGGCGCCGGCACGGCCTTCGCGCGCCGAAGCAAGCGTTTCGTTGGCGACGTTGAGCGCTTCGTCGGCACCCTTCGCGGCACGCTCGGCCTGCCCTTGCGCGGATTCGGCGGCGGCGAGTTCGGCGCCGAGCCGCTCGCGCACCGCTTCGCCGCTTTCTATCTCGCGCTCGAGCCCGGCGGGCTTGGCGGCGATCACCGCGCGTTCCTGTTCGAGTTCCTCGCGCCGCCCGGTCATCTCGGAGAGCCGCCTGGCCGCATCGCCCGCGCGCGCCTGCCACGAGCGGATGTCGCCCCTGAGCCCCGCGAGCCGTTCGCGCGACACGGCGATGTCCTGCTCGTGGCTCGCCGCCGCCGCGCTCGCGGCCTGGAGCGCGACGCGCGCGGCATCGTTGCGCGCGCGCGCGGTTTCCAGCGC
>JAJXVK010000022.1 GCA_021782155.1 Pseudomonadota bacterium | reverse complement strand
TTCGCTATCGTCTTTATCCACATCGCCGACGACCCAGCCATCCTCGCGGCGTTCCTGCCCTGGCATGCCGTGATATTCATGACCACGCACGGCGTGCTGGGCCTGTTCGTACTCGGCGCGGTGTTCCTGACGGTGACCGGCGCCGAGGCGCTGACCGCCGACATGGGCCACTTCGGCCCGGCCCCGATCCGCGCGGCGTGGCTGGTGCTGGTGTTCCCGGCGCTCGCGCTCAACTACCTGGGGCAAGGCGCTTTCGCGCTGCGCACGCTCGAAGACGCGAACCGGCTGGGCCAGCCCTTCGCCAACCTCGACTGGTTCTTCCTGATGATCCCCGAGAGCGTGCGCCTGCCGATGGTGCTGCTCGCCTGCGCCGCCACGATCATCGCCAGTCAGGCCGTGATCACCGGGGCCTATTCGCTGACCCAGCAGGCGATCCAGCTAGGCCTGCTGCCGCGGCTGCAGATCAAGCAGACCTCGGCGGGCAATGCCGGGCAGATTTACATCGGCGCGGTCAACTGGGCGCTGCTGGCGGGCGTCGTCGCGCTGGCGGTGGGCTTCCGCACCTCGTCGGCGATGGCGGCTGCCTATGGCATTGCGGTGACCGGGACGATGGTGGTGACCAGCTGCCTCGCCTTTGTCGTTCTGCGCCGCCAGTGGCACTGGCGCCTGCCGCTGGCCGCCGCGCTGATCGTTCCGTTCCTCGCGATCGACCTCCTGTTCTTCGGCGCCAACATCCTGCGCGTGGTCGAGGGAGGCTGGGTGCCGCTGCTGATCGGCGCCATGATGCTGCTGGTGATCTGGACCTGGGTGCGCGGCCGCCGCCTTGCCGCGAGCCTCGAAAGCGAGACCTCGGTGCGCATGGACGAGATGGCCGCCGCGCTGGTCCGCCGGCCGCCTACCGAGGTTGCCGGAACCGCGATCTTCCTGACGTCGCGCGGCGACCTGACCCCGCACGCCTTGCTCCACAACATCAAGCACAACCACGTTCTGCACCAGCACAACCTGATCCTGACCGTGCGCACGCGGCGCCAGCCCTATGTCGATCCGTCCGAACGCTTCCACGTCGAGCGGATCAACGACCGCTTCACCCGCATCGAGGCGAACTACGGCTTCATGGAAGCGCCCACCGTCTATTCCGACATCGAGGCTTCGGGCGCGATCGTTCCCGGCGGCGGACGCGCGAGCTACTTCATCGGCCGCAACAATTATGTGCCTTCGCCTGAAGTGGGCATGCCGTTCTGGCAGGACCTGCTGTTCATCGCGCTCCACCGCAACGCCGCCGACCCGACCGACTATTTCGGCATCCCCTCGAACCGGGTGATCGAACTGGGAGCCCAGTTCACGATCTGAGGCTGCTCAGCCGCGCTCGAGCAGGATCAGATCGCGCTCCGCGCCTTCGGGGCGGTGGCTGTCGTAACGCTCAAAGCCGAGCTTGGCGGCGAGCGCCAGCGAGGCCCCGTGGCCGTCCTCGATCATGCAGCCGATGCGGCGCGGGCCGTGCGCGGCGTCGAACCAGGCAAGCACCGCGCGCATCGCCTCGCCGGCAAGCCCCTTGCCCCACTGGTCCTCGCGCAGGATCCAGCCCGCCTCTGGCACGTCGTCGAGCCCCTTGCCGAAGCCGCGCCACGAATGGAACACGCCGGCGATGCCCACGATCTCGGCGCTCCCGCGCGGGCGCAGCACGAAGGTGCCATAGCCATAGAGCGCCCAGCTGCCGCCGTTGCGCAGGAAGCGCCCCGCCTCGTCGAAGCGCGTGGTCGGCACGCCGCCAAGGAAGCGCCGCACCGGCTCCGCCTCCACGGCGAGGTAGATGTCCTCGCGGTCCTCGGCGCGCGGGCGCCACAGTTCGAGCCGGTCGGTGACGAGCAGCGGTTCGGTGTCGGCAAGGAGCGCGGTCATAGCAGGACGTCGATCGCGTGAATGCAGACACCGACAAGCCCGCCCACCAGCGTGCCGTTGATGCGGATGAACTGGAGGTCGCGGCCCACCGCGCCTTCGATCCGGTCTGTCACCGTGCGCGCATCCCAGCGGCGCACCGTCTCGGACACCAGCCGCACGATCTGCGCACCGTAGCGGCTCGACACGCCGACCAGCGTGCGGCGCGCGAAGCGGTTGACGAGGAGCTGCAGGCGCGGGTCGGTCTGGAGTGCGCGCCCGAGCTCTGCCAGGCTCGCGCCGAGCTGGCCGGCCAGCACGCCTTCGGGCTCGCGCACCATGACCAGCAGCTTCGCCCGGCCGCGTTCCCACACCGCGTCGAGCCATTGGGCGAAAGCGGGGTTGGCGAGAATCTCGAGCTTCATCGGCTCGACCCGTGCACGCATTTCGGGATCGTGGACGAGATCATGCGCCAGTTGCTCGAGCCCTTCCTCGATCTTGCGCCGCAACGGGTGGCCGGGAACCACCACCGTCTCGGCGAGCAGCTTGTAGAGACCGTCGATGATGCCGTTCGCGAGCCTCTCATCGAGCCCGGTCCAGCGCAGCACCGCGTTGGCGCGATCGTGGATCATCGCGCGGATCAGCTCCTCGTTCGCCTCGAGCGTCAGCGCGGCGCGGCGGATCAGCGCCTCGATCACCGGCATATGCCGCTTGTCCGCGATCGCGGCGGCGAGCAGGTTGCCGAGCAGCGGGCTGATGTCCCACTTCTCGAGCTGGCCGCGCAGCGCGCTCTTGGCGATGCCGCCCAGCTCTTCCTGGTCGAGCGATTCGAGCACATCGGCAAGCAGCCCCGCCGCGCCTTCGCGCAAGCGGCCCTCCCCGCCGCGCGGGTCGGTCAGGAACGCCCCCGCCGCGGCCGCCGCGTTCATCCCCGACAGACGCCGCGCGACGACCTGGGGTGTGAGGAAATTGTCCTGCAGGAACACCGCCATGGTGTCGGCGATGCGGTCCTTGTTCTCGGGGATGATCGCGGTGTGCGGGATCGGCAGGCCGAGCGGATGGCGGAACAGCGCGGTCACCGCGAACCAGTCGGCCAGCCCGCCGACCATCGCCGCCTCGGCGAAGGCGCCTGCGAAGCCCCATGCCGGGTGCGTGCCGGTGAAATGGCGCGAAAGGAGGAACAGCGCAGCCATTGCGACCAGCAGGCTGGTGGCAAACACGCGCATCCGCCGGGCGCGATCCACCGGCATCGCCAGCCCTTGCACGCGGCGAAAGGCGGCGCGGGTCCCGGCTGATGCGGCCGGCGGGACGGCCGGTTCGGATCGCTCCGTCGTCACTCGGCCGGAACGGCCTCCGGCGAACGCGATTCCGCCCTGGCGTGCGCCGCCCCGTCCTGGCCCAGCACGTTGCGCGCAAGCCATGGGCCGAGCCGCTTTTCGAGCCCGTCGGCAAGACTGAAACCCGCCGGCACGATCAGCAGGGTGAGCAATGTCGAAAGCGCGAGGCCTCCGATCACGACGATGCCCATCGGCGCGCGCCAACCGGCGTCTCCGCCCAGCGAGATCGCGGTCGGGATCATGCCCGCGATCATCGCCACGGTGGTCATCACGATCGGCTGCGCGCGCTTGTGCCCGGCATCGATCACCGCGGCCTGCTTTGGCACGCCTGCCGCCATTTCCTCGATCGCGAAATCGATCAGCAGGATCGAGTTCTTGGCGACGATGCCGAACAGCATGAGGATACCGATGAACACCGGGAGCGAAAACGGCTGGTTGACGATGACCAGCGCGATCAGTCCGCCCAGCGGTGCGAGGAAAAGCGAGCCCATGTTGACCAGCGGCGAGACGAAGCGACGATAGAGCAGCACCAGCACGGAGAACACCAGCATCACGCCGGCAGCCAGCGCGATGCCGAAGTTCTTGAGCATCTCCTGCTGGAAGCGATCCTGTCCGGCAGCTGTGTTCGACACCCCCTGCGGCAGGTTCTTCATGATCGGGAGGTTCTTGATCTCCGCGTCGGCGACACCCTTCTGGCCGCCCGGCGGCAAGTCGGCGCCCACGAACACGCGGCGGCTCTGGTTATAGCGCTGGATCGAGGTCGGGCCCGAACCGAAGCCGATCGTGGCGACCGAGGACAGCGGCACCGATCCGCCACTAGCGGTCGGCACCGGCAGATTTTCGAGCGTCGAGATTTCCTTGCGCGAATCCTCGGCAATCTTGACCCGGATCGGGACCTGCCGGTCGGACAGCGAGAACTTGGCGCTGTTCTGGTCGATCTCGCCCAGCGTCGCGATGCGGATCACCTGGCTGAGCGTGGCGGTATTCACGCCGAGCGAGGCAGCCAGGTCGAAATGGGGCGTGATGATGATCTCGGGCCGCTTGAGGTCGGCGCTGATGCGCGGCGCCACCACGCTTTTGAGCGTGCTCATCTGGTTGACCAGCGTCTGCGCGGTGCTTTGCAGCAGGTCGGGATCCGAGCCAGACAACATCACGCTGATGGCCCGGCCCGAGCCTGAGCCAGGGCCACCGCCGTTCATGTCCTCGAAGGTCACGCGCGCATCAGGGATCGCCTGCATCACCGGTGTCAGTTCGCGGGTGAACTCGATGCTTGTGCGCTTCCGGTCCTTCTTCAACGTGATGTAGATGTTGGCGTTGGCTTCGCGAACCGAAGCGAGCTGGTTCTTCACTTCGGGCTGCCTGGCGATGATCGCCTCGACTTCGCTGGTCACGCGATTGGTCTGCTGCAGGGTCGTGCCCGGCACCATCTCGATGTTCACCGTGGCATAGTCCATGTCGGTGTCGGGGAAGAACTGCTGCGGGATCTGCGAAGCGATCAGCCCGCTCAGCGCCAGCGCGCCAAGCCCGACGCCCAGCATCCAGACACGATGGTCCCCGTGCATCCGGATCCGGACCCGCTCCGCGACATACCCGAACCAGCGCGCGAAACCTCCATCGAAGAATCCCGCCGCCGCAATGATCGCACGCGCGGCAAGGTAGACTCCCGCCACACCAGCGAGCAGGGCGGCGATGGCTATCAGCAAGCCGGGCAGCTTCAAGGCGCCCCCCAGCTTAGCGACGCCGGTCACCGCCGCAGGAAATGCCGCAATAACCAGCAGCCACAGCACCGTACCGAAGATGAGATACCACCACCGCGCCGGGACCGTCTCGAGCGCCCCGCGCTCCGCGACGGCCTTGCCGCGATCAAGCGACCAGCGCAGGACCTTCATGTAACGGTCCATCATCGGTCCTTCGCCGTGGCTTTCCTCTCCGTGCGATTGCAGGAAATAGGCCGCCACCATCGGCGTTATCATGCGCGCGACGAGCAGGCTGAACAGCACCGCGATGACCACCGTGAGGCCGAAGTTCTTGAAGAACTGGCCCGAGACGCCCGGCATGAGCGCCACCGGGAAGAACACCGCGACGATCGAAAACGTGGTCGCGACGACCGCGAGGCCGATCTCGTCGGCGGCGTCGATCGCGGCCTGGTAGGCGCTCTTGCCCATGCGCATGTGCCGCACGATGTTCTCGATCTCGACGATGGCGTCGTCGACCAGCACGCCCGCGACGAGGCCCAGCGCAAGCAGCGACATCGTGTTGAGCGTGAAACCCATGAGGTGCAACACGAAGAATGTCGGGATCGCCGATAGCGGAATGGCCAGCGCCGAGACGATCGTGGCGCGCCAGTTGCGCAGGAACAGGAACACCACGATCACCGCGAGGATGGCGCCTTCCACCATTGCCGACATCGAGGAGTTGTACTGCTCCTTGGTGTATTGCACCGAGTTGAAGACGTTGGTGATGTGGACGCGGTTGTTCTGTTCCTTCTCGATCTTCGCGATTTCCCTGAGCGCCTCGTCATAGACGCTGACATCGGATTCTCCGCGCGCGCGCGCGATCGAGAAGGTCACCGCGTTGCGGCCGTTGATCGAGGCGATGCGGGTCAGCTCGCTGTAGCCATCCTTGACGTCGGCGATATCGCCAAGCCGCACGGTGCGGCCGTTGCCGATCGCGATTTCCGTCTGCGACAGCTTGTAGGCGTCGCTCGCGTTGCCCAGCACGCGCACCGCCTGGCGCGAGCCGGCAATCTCGGTGCGGCCGCCCGCGGCGTTGATGTTGAGCGCGCGCAGGGCATTGTTGACCTGCGCGGCGGTGACGCCGAGCGAGTTCATCCGCGCCGGATCGAGAATAACCTCGATCTCGCGGTCGACGCCGCCGTTGCGTTTGACTTCGGCCATGCCCGGCACGGCGAGCAACCGCTTTGTCACCGTATCGTCGATGAACCAGGACAGCTGCTCCATCGTCATGTCATCGGCCGACACGGCGAAATAGGCGATCGGGTTCGACGAGGTGCTCACCTTGAACACCTGCGGCTCGAGGATGCCGTCGGGCAGGTCGCCGCGCACCTGGTCGACCTGGTTCTTGACCTCGCTGACCGCGGCGTTGATGTCGGTGCCGATCTTGAACTGGACCTGCGTCTGGCTGTTGCCTTCGGACGCGGTCGACGAGATCACGTCGACGCCTTCGAGCGTCCGCACCGCGGATTCGACACGCTGCGTGATCTGGTTCTCGATCTCGGTCGGCGCGGCGCCCGGCTGGCTGATCGAGACGATCACCACCGGGAACTCGATGTCCGGAGTGTCCTGAACCTTCATCTGCGCGAACGAGACGATCCCCGCGATCGTCAACGCGATGAACAGCACGATCGGGACCACCGGGTTGCGGATCGACCACGCGGAAAGGTTGCGGAAGTTCATCGCCTGCGCCCGCCTAGCCTTCGCTGCCCGCCTTCGCGGCAACCGGCTTGATCTTGTCACCGGGGTTGAGGAAGCCGCCCGCGCGCAGCACCACGCGCTCGCTGCCGGTCAGGCCCCTGACCACGGCAATCCCGTTCTCGGTGACGACGCCGGTCGCCACGTCGCGACGCTCGACCTTGTTGTCCTTGCCGACGACGAAAACGTAGCTGCCCTTGCTATCGCTGAGGATCGCCGATTCGGGCAGCAGCGGCGCATCGACGCGCCCGCTCCTGATCGTCGCCGTGGCGAAACCGCCCGGACGCAGCGCGGGATTGTAGGCGAGCGCGATGCGCACCACGCCTTCGCGCGTGTCCTTGTTGACCGTCGGCGCGACCTGCCAGATCTGGCCGGTGAAGGTCTGCTGGCTGCCGACCGGCACCACCGTGGCGTTCTCGCCCACGGTCATTGCCGCGAGGTCGGCTTCGGATACATGGGCCTGCATTTCCATCTCGCCGTCCTTGGCGATCGAGAACAGCACGCCGGTGCCCGGCCCGATAACCTGTCCCGGCTCTATCCCGCGCGTCAGCACGAGCCCCGCATTGGGCGCGACGACATTGAGCCGCGCGGCGCTGGCGCGAAGCTGGCCCAGCGTCGCCTGCGCGACGCGCACCTGCGCCACCGCGCCATCGCGCGTCGCAGTCAGCTTGTCGATGTCGGCCTTCGAGATGAAGCCGCGGTCGACCAGCTTTTCGGCGCGGTCGAGGTTCGCCTGGGCGAGCCGCGCATTCGCGTCGGCGACCGACACGTTGGCGGACTGCGCCACGATCTGCTCGGACTGCACCGAGCGGTCGACCACCGCGAGGACCTGCCCGGCCTTCACCCAGTCGCCCGCATCGACCAGCACGCTGACCACCTTGCCGCCTTCGCCGGCGATACCCACCGGCAGTTCGCGCCGCGCGGCGAGCGATCCGCTGGCGACGACGGCCTTGCTGACCGAGGTGCGTCCGGGGGAGACGACCGTCACCACCTGCTCCACGCCCGCGCTCGCCGCCGCGCTCCCGCCCGCGGCCTGGCGGTGCGAATAGATGTAACCGCCGATCGCCAGCAACGCCAGGACGACCCCGGCGATCCACCAAATCCGGTTGGAGGGCGCGTCTTCTCCGCCGATATCGACCGCAAGGGGATCCTCGGGCCTTGTGCCTCCCGCGCCGATGCTCGTTTCGTAGTTCATGTCGTTCACAGGCCTTCGTCCCGGTCGGCGCGAGGCAGAGCTCGCCGCGCAGACGTGGGTGTATTACATCGCTAAATCAGTTCCGGCAAGCAGGCACCCTGCATGCGCCGCTCCCCGATTGGCGCAAACGAAACTTTCCATAGACCCGTGAACGACCAAGTACAATCGGCGCTCGACCAGCGACTTGCACCGATGCGGAAGTGTTGCGCAAGAGTGACGCGGTAGTAACAAGACGGCCGCCTCACCCTGGAGACGGCCGTCTGGAATATCGGGCCGGTTGGCCGGCCGTCCGCTGCGCTCAGTACTTGTGCTGGCGCTCGTAGATCTCGCGGTAGTGCTGGATGCGCGTGACGCGCAGGCCCTGCATCCCCGAACGGTCGACCGCGCGCTGCCACGAGGCGAACTCCTCGAGCGTCAGCCCGTAGCGCTCGCAGACCTCGTCGATCGTCAGCAGCCCCCCGTTGACCGCCGCGACGACCTCGGCCTTGCGACGGATCACCCAGCGGGTGGTCTCCGGCGCGGGAAGGTTGTCCAGCGTCAGCGGCTCCCCAAGGGGGCCGATCACTTGCGCGGGACGGATTTTCTGGTTTTCGATCATCGCAAGTTCTCGAAGTCAGCCCTGTTCATGGCGAAACGTTGCCTCGCCGCTCGTATTGCCCGACGGGCCTTTTCCATCACCTGAAGGATTGGGGTTAACGGCCCCTTCACCTTCTCGCTGACGAGCCAGCGCACGGGCTGCTGCGCGGTGGAAGCTCCCCGCGATCCCGCTGGCGCCGGCGACGTCGTCCGCGCCGAACGAGCGCCGCAGATCCTGTGCGGCAACGAGTCGCGCGCAGAGCTCGGTCCAGCCGATCGCGCGCAAATCCTCCGCCGAATCGACCAGGTCCGCCGCCCGGGAAGCATGAAAGACCATTTCCATGAGGGCGCTTCTAACCCCGAGGTGTATAAGCAACCGTAAAGGGGCGGTTTACCTGATGTTTAGGCCCCTGGCTGCGAAGCGTGTGCCGTCGGGCGGCCTGCGGCACGGGGGTTTCGCCCGGCCTTGCGAAGGTCTAATGCGCGCGGCCATGACGTTTTCCGTCTCTCCAGCCGACGTGTCCGGCGATCCCTCGGCGCTGTTCCAGCTGCCCGACGCGGCGCGGCGCGTGGTCGTCGCGATGTCGGGCGGGGTCGACAGCTCGGTCGTCGCCGGGCTCGCCGCCGCGAGCGGGCGCGAGGTCATCGGCATCACGCTCCAGCTCTACGACTACGGCGCCGCCACGGGCCGCAAGGGCGCCTGCTGCGCGGGTGACGACATCCGCGACGCGCGCGCGGTCGCCGACCGGCTCGGCATCGCGCACTACGTGTTCGACCACGAGAGTGCTTTTCGCGACGAGGTGGTGAGCCGGTTCGCCGATGAATACATGGCCGGGCGCACGCCGATCCCGTGCATCCGCTGCAACATGGGGCCCAAGTTCACCGATCTGCTGGCGATGGCGAGGGACCTCGGCGCCGATTGCCTCGCCACCGGTCACTATGTGCGCCGGGTGGAAGGCGCCGCCGGCCCCGAACTCCACCGCGCCGCCGATCCGGCGCGCGACCAGAGCTATTTCCTCTACGGAACGACCGAAGCCCAGCTCGATTTCCTGCGCTTCCCGCTGGGCACCCTGCCCAAGCAGGAGGTGCGCCGGATGGCCGAGGCGATGGGGCTCGCCGTCGCTGCAAAGCCCGACAGCCAGGACATCTGCTTCGTGCCCGACGGCGACTATGCGAAGATCGTGCGCTCGCTGCGGCCCGAAGCCGACGAAGGCGGCGAGATCGTCCACGCCGAAAGCGGCGAGGTGCTCGGCACGCACAAGGGGATCATCCACTACACCGTCGGCCAGCGCCGCGGACTGGAGATCGGCGGACAGGCCGAGCCGCTCTACGTGACGGGAATCGACGCGGCGGCGCGGCGGGTGCTGGCCGGACCCAGGCACATGCTGGCGGTCGGCGCGGCGCGGCTGGTCGAGACCAATCGCATCGGCCCATTGCCCGAAGGCGAGCCGCTGACTGCGAAGGTCCGCTCGCTGGCGAAGCCCGTGCCCGTGGTGCTCGAAGGCCCGTTGGGCGAGGGAGCGGAGACCACGATCCGCTTCCTCTCGCCCGAATACGGTGTCGCGCCGGGGCAGGCCGCGGTGATCTATGCCGGCGAGCGCGTGCTGGGCGGCGGGTGGATCGCAGCGACCCGCCCCGCCGCCTGAGGGTTACTTGCCGATATCGAGGAACGGCATCGGCCCGTTGCCGGTATAGGTCGGCAGCTGACCGTTCCATTTCTCGACCGCGCGCAGCTTGACGATCTCGGGATTGGTGCGGATCGGAGTCGATGGATGCGCGAGGAATGCGCGCAGGCGGGGACGACGAAGCAACAGCCAGTTCGAAAGGCCCGTCCGGATCGACCGGGACAGGACCCAACCCTGAAGCTCAAGCCGAAACGCCGTTACACCTGCTCCTCGAATGAAGGACGTTTCCGTCCGATGGGCACGATCATATTGCCGCCCCATCCGGTTGCAAGCGAAACCGGAATTGCAATCGGCGCGCAGGAACTTGCACGTCGCGCAACTAGCGCGTCACGGCTTCCACGGCTCGAGCTGGCAGCCCCAGCCGGGGCGATAGGTTGCGGTCTGGCTGGCGATCAGCGGGAAGCGCGCGGTCACGCTTTTCGCCGATACGTCCTCGCTCAGCGTGACGAGACCCATGCCCGGCTCGAAGTCCTTCTTGCAGTCCCGGAGCCCGCGCCCGCCGACGAAGCGGCACGAACAGGCGACGCGCGCGCCGTAGGAGGTGCCGGTGATCGCGTAGCCATGGATCGTGGGCCAGTACCATGCCAACGCGGCGGCAATCAGGGCAACGGGCGCCAACAGCCAGCGCAGCCGCCCGCCGCTCCGTTTCGCGGTGCGGGACTTGGCACTCGATCTCTGCTTGGTGGTTGCCATGATGCCGTGTCTTGGAGGAAAGGGGGCGCAATGCGCCTGTCCCTTATCCTGCCGCTCGCCCTCCTGCCAGCCCTCTCGGCCTGCGGATCGAAAGGTCCGCCGCCGCTGCCGCCGCTCTCGCAAGAGGCGCTGGCCGCTGTCGTGGACAAGCCGGGCGTCGACCGCGAGACGCTGGCCCGCGCGGTCGACGCGCTGTTCACCGATCCTGCCACGAGCGAGACGCGCGCGGTGGTGGTGCTGCACAATGGCCGGATCGTCGCCCAGCGCTACGAACCCGGCTATCACGAGCACACCCGCTTCGTGAGCTGGTCGATGGCCAAGAGCATCACGGGCGTGATGATCGGGATGCTGGTGTCCGACGGGCGGCTGCGGCTCGACGAGCCGGTACCGATCCCCGCCTGGCAGCGCCCCGGCGACCCGCGCGGCGAGATCACGCTGCGCCAGCTGCTCCAGATGCGCTCGGGCCTGCGCCACGTCGAGGCGGGCGATCCGCCCTACGAATCGGACGAGGTGCGCATGCTGTTCCTCGACGGGCGCGACGACATGGCGCGCTATGCGGAAGACGCGCCGCTCGCCCGGGAGCCGGGCAGGCATTTCCAGTACTCGACCTCGACCAGCGTGATCCTTGCCGATCTCGCGGCGCGCGTGCTGGCGCCGGGGGGCGACGCCGAGGCGCGGCGCAATGCCGTTTCAACCTACTTGCGCACACGGCTGTTCCAGCCCGCCGGGATGACCTCGATGGTGCCCGAGTTCGACGCGGCGGGCACGATGATCGGCGGCAGCCTGATCCACGGCACCGCGCGCGACTGGGCGCGCTTCGGGCAATTCCTGCTCGACAAGGGTTCGGTCGACGGCGCGCAGATCGTGCCGCGCGGCTGGATCGACTTCATGACCACGCCCTCGCCCGCCGAGCCCGACTATGGCGCGCAGATCTGGCTCAACCGCCAGCCGGGCAAGGGTGAGCCGCTCACCCTGTTCCCCGATCGCGGCCCGAAGGACCTGTTCAGCGCGGTCGGCCACCTGGGGCAGTACGTGATGGTCTCGCCCGGGCAGAAGCTGGTGGTTGTGCGGCTGGGCAAGACGCAGGACGACAAGCTGCGCCCTGTGGTCGACCGGCTGGCCGATCTGGTGCATGTGTTCGATTAGGCTTGCCGCGGATCAATCGGGCATCCGGAACGTCCCCTCGACCACCGTCACGCAGTGCCCGCCAAGGATCGCGCGGCCTTCTTCCAGCCGACAGGTGAAATCCGCGCCGCGCCGCGAGGCCTGGTGCGCGGTGAAGGCTGCGCGGCCCAACCGCGCCGCCCAGAACGGAGTCAGCGCGGCATGCGCCGAGCCCGTCGCCGGGTCTTCGTCGATCCCCGCGCCCGGCGCGAAGACGCGGCTGACCACGTCGGCTTCGCTGGCGTGGCCCGCGCCCGGCGCGGTGCAGATGAACAGCTCGTCGCCGAGAGCGGCCAGCGCCTTGAAGTCGGGCGAGAGCGCGCAGACTTCGCCGGCCGAGGCATAGAGCAGGATCGCGTAGCCGTCCGGGTGGCGCAGCACCGCCTGTGGCGCGGGTTCGCCGAAATGCGCCAGGGCTTCGGGGAACGAGCCGGGCTCGGTCGCGATGGCGGGCAGCGACATCGCATAGCCGTTCGCACCGTCGCGCCGCACCTCGAGCACGCCCGCCCCGCGCGTGCGGAACGTAACGCGCTCCAGCGAAGCGTCGCGCTCGAGCAGCATGTGCCCCGAGGCGAGCGTCGCATGGCCGCAAAGGCGCACTTCGACTTGCGGGGTGAACCAGCGCAGTTCCCAGTCCGCCTGCCCGCTTTCGTCGCGCACGAGGAAGGCGGTCTCGGCGAACATGTTTTCCGCGCCGACCCTCTGCAGCAGCGCGTCGCCGGGCCATGCCTCGAGCACCATCACCGCCGCCTGGTTGCCGGCAAGCGGCGTGGCGGTGAAGGCGTCGACGTGGGTGTAGGGGACATTGGTCATTGCGGCGGGCCCTGCACGGCGAGCGCGGGGCTTTCTCCTTCCGGCACGTGCGTCAGCAGGTCCTGCGAGCCGATCCCGTCCTCGTCGACGAGGCCTTCGGGATCGGGGTGGATCAGCACCTCGACGCCGGGGAATTCCCTCGACAGCTTTTCCTCGATCTCGTCCATCACACGGTGCGCCTCGGTCACGGTCAGCCGCCCGTCGACCCAGACGTGGAACTGCACGAAGTCGCGGTTGCCGCTGGTGCGCGTGCGCAGGTCGTGGATGCCCTTGAGTTCGGGATGCTGCGCGACGACCTCGAGGAACTTCTCGCGCTTCTCCAGCGGCCATTCGTGGTCCATCAGCTGGTTGATCGCCGTATCGGACGCGTTCCACGCCCCCCAGCCGAGCCATGCCGCGATGCCCAGCGCGAAGACCGCATCCGCGCCGCGCAGCCCGGCGTACTGCTCGAGCGCGAGCGCGGCGATGACCGAGAGGTTGAGCAGCAGGTCGGACTCGTAGTGGACGTTGTCGGTGGAGATCGCCACCGACTGCGTTCGGCGGATCACGCGGCGCTGGTAAGCGACCAGTGCCAGGGTCAGCACGATGGCGATCGCCGAAACCGCGATGCCCGCGCCGGCATCGTCCATCCGTTCTCCCGTCAGCCAGACGTGGATCGCGCGCCAGGCGATGCCGATCGCCGAGAACGAGATCAGCACGACCTGGAACATCGCCGCCAGCGCTTCCGCCTTGCCGTGGCCGAAACGGTGATTGTGATCGTCGGGCATGGCCGCGACCCACACGCCGAGCAGTGTCGCCAGGCTGGCGACGAGGTCGAGCGTGGTGTCGGCAAGGCTGCCGAGCATCGCCGCCGAGCCGGTGGCAATGGCGGCCCACGTCTTCATGCCGCCCAGCACCAGCGCCATGGTAATGCTGGCATAGGCCGCGCGGCGGTTGAGACCGCCCTGCGCAGCGATGCGTTCGTGATGGGACCCCGGCTCGCTCATCGTTCCACCTTAGGGATAGAGCAGCGTGCTGGTCCAGCCGTCATCGCCGCGCACGAAGCGGCGCCGTTCGTGCAGGCGATGCGCGCGGTCGTGCCAGAACTCGATCGCCATGGGCGTGACGAGATAGCCCGACCAGTGCGCCGGCCGCGGCACGTTGCCGTCGGGGTACCTTGCGCGGATCGCCTCGACCCGGCCCAGGTAGGTCTCGCGGCTGTCGAGCGGGCGCGACTGGTCGGAGGCGGCAGAGCCCAGCCGCGATTCGGGATGGCGGCTGGCAAAATAGGCGTCGGCCTCCGCGGCGCCGACTTCGCTCACCATGCCTTCGATGCGCACTTGCCGTCGCAGCGACTTCCAGTGGAACAGCAGCGCGACCTGCGGGTTCGCGGCCAGCTCCTCGCCCTTGCGGCTCTCGAAGTTGGTGTAGAACACGAAGCCGCCGTGCGGCCCTAGCCCGGCCCCGTGGTCCTTGAGGAGAACCATCCGCACGGAGGGCGCGGCCTGCGGCGTTGCGGTGGCGAGCGCCATCGCGTTGGGATCGTTGGGCTCGCTCGAGCCCGCCGCATCGAACCATGCCGCGAAGATCGCGAAGGGATCGGCGTGCGGAATCTCGTCCATGTATTCAGGGTTCACGGCTGTTTCCTGACGAAGTTGACGGTGTTGACGGTGCCCTTGGGGAACCCTTGCATGCTTCCCGGCGCCAGAGGCGCCATGCGCCTGTGTGAAGCCGCCGCCATGACCGGGATCAAAACCATGCCCTGCGACTATCGCAGCGCATCGCTGTAGGAAAGCGCCGCTTGCGGCGGGCGTTCGCGCAACCTAGCTATGCGTCATGGCAGCAGCAGACCCCTATGCGACCCTGGGCGTGGCCCGCAGCGCGAGCGAGAAGGACATCAAGTCCGCCTACCGCAAGCTCGCCAAGGAGCTCCACCCCGACCGCAACAAGGACAACCCCAAGGCGGCCGAGAAGTTCTCGGACGTGACCAAGGCCTATGACCTGCTGTCCGACAAGGTCAAGCGCGCCCAGTTCGACCGCGGCGAGATCGACGCCGAGGGCAACCCGGCGATGCCGTTCGGCTTCGGCGGCGGCGGCGGTCATGGTGGCGGCTTCGGTGGAGGAGGCTTCGGGCGCGGCGGGGCCGGAATGGGCGGGGGAATGGACGGCGGGGCCGAAGGGATCGACCTGGGCGACCTGTTCGAAGGCCTGTTCGGCGGCGGCCGCGGCGCCGGGCCCGGCGGCATGGGCGGTATGGGCGGGCGCCGCGCCGGTCCGCCGCCGCGCGGCAACAACGTCAACTACCGCCTGCAGGTCTCGTTCGTCAGCGCTGCGACCCGCGAGGACCAGCGCATCACGCTGGCCGACGGCAAGACCATCGACCTCAAGCTCCCCGCCGGGCTCGATTCGGGCACGCAGATGCGGCTCGCGGGCAAGGGCGAGCCCGGCCCGGGCGGCAACGGCGACGCGATCGTCACGATCGAGGTCGGGAGCCATCCGTTCTACGAGCGCGACGGCGACGACATCCGGCTCGAGCTGCCGATCAGCCTTGCCGAGGCGGTGAACGGTGCCAAGGTGAAGGCGCCCACGGTCGATGGCGCGGTCATGCTCACCGTCGCGCCCGGCAGCTCGAGCGGCAAGACGCTGCGCCTCACCGGCAAGGGGTTCCCCAGGAAGGACGGCAGCCGGGGCAACCAGCTCGTCACGCTGATGATCGACGTGCCGCCCGACGACGCCGACCTCAGGAGCCGGCTCGAAGGCTGGGCGGATGCGCGCGACCTGCGCTCGAAGCTCGGCGTCTAGGCACGGGCGGTGCCGCTGCGGGGCAAGCACGACGGGCAGGAAATCCTCCCCTTGCCGGAATTCCACGACCTCTCGCCCGAGGGACGCCGCCGCGACGCGCTGCGCCATCGCGAGGACGAGATCCTGCGCCAGGGCCTCTACGAGGTCCGGCGCGAAATCGGCCCCGGCACGCGCACCTTCGAAGTGGTCAAGCGCGTGTGGCTGGGGGTCTATCACGACGGGCTGATCCACGCGGGCAACCTGGCCTACACGGTCATGGTCGCGCTGTTCCCGTTCTTCATCGCCAGCGCCGCCGCGTTCTCGCTGGTCGGCGAGAGCGCCCAGCGCGCGATGGCGGTCAATACCGTGATCCTCGCGTTGCCGCCGGTGGTCGCGCAGGCGGTCGCCCCGGTCGGCCGCGCTGTGATCGAGGCACGCACCGGCTGGCTGCTGTGGGCGGGCGCGGCGGTAGGGCTGTGGACCGTGGGGAGCCTGATCGAGACGCTGCGCGACCTGCTGCGCCGCGCATACGGCACCCAGCTCGAAGCCGCCTACTGGCGCTATCGCCTCGCCTCGACCGCGCTGGTGCTCGGCGCGATGCTGCTGCTCCTGCTCAGCTTCGGCGCGCAGATGGCGCTGACCGCCGCGCAGGAGGTGATCGAGACATGGATGCCCCAGCTCGCCGGCTGGCTGACCGGGCTGTCGCTGTCGAAGTTCATTCCGGCTGGCGGGCTGTTCCTCTCGCTCTACCTGCTGTTCTATGCGCTGACCCCCGGCGCCTATCGCAAGCGGCGCTATCCCAAGTGGCCCGGCGCGCTGTTCGTGACGCTGTGGTGGCTGGCGGTCACCAGCGGACTGCCGTGGGTGCTGCGGCGCTTTTTCACCTACAGCCTGACCTACGGCAGCCTGGCCGGGGTGATGATCACGCTTTTCTTTTTCTGGCTTGTCGGCTTAGGGATGGTTGTCGGCGCCGAACTCAACGCCGCGCTGTCGGAGACCCCCGAAGAGCGCGACATGCTGGGGCAGGCGGACAACCGGGCCCGTTCGCGGGCCGCTCAGAAGGATGGAACGAAGGGCGCATGACCGGTCTGATGAAGGGGAAGCGCGGGCTCATCATGGGGCTCGCCAACGACAAGTCGCTGGCCTGGGGCGTTGCCCAGAAGCTCGCCGAGCACGGCGCGGAGCTGGCCTTTTCCTACCAGGGCGAGGCGCTGGCGAAGCGTGTGAAGCCGCTCGCCGAGAGCCTGGGCAGCGATTTCCTGATCGACTGCGACGTGTCCGACATGGACGCGCTCGACGCCGCGTTCGACCAGCTCAAGGCGCGCTGGCAGACGATCGACTTCGTCGTCCACGCGATCGGCTTTTCCGACAAGAACCAGCTGCGCGGAAAGTTCTACGACACCACGCTCGACAACTTCCTGATGACCATGAACATATCGGCCTACAGCCTCGTCGCCGTGACCAAGCGCGCGATGGAGATGATGCCGCCAATGGTCGACGGCAAGGGCGGCGGCTCGATCGTCACGCTGACCTATTACGGCGCGGAAAAGGTCGTGCCGCACTACAACGTGATGGGCGTCGCCAAGGCCGCGCTGGAAGCCTCGGTCAAGTACCTCGCCAACGACTGCGGCCCGGCCGGCGTTCGCGTCAACGCGCTGAGCGCGGGGCCGATCAAGACGCTGGCGGCGAGCGGGATCGGCGACTTCCGCTATATCCTCAAGTGGAACGAGCTGAACTCGCCGCTCAGGCGCAACGTGACGATCGAGGACGTCGGCGGAGCGGCGCTCTATCTCCTGTCGGACCTCGCCTCGGGCGTGACCGGCGAGACGCACCACGTCGATGCGGGCTACCACACCGTGGGCATGAAGCAGGAAGACGCGCCCGACATCGCGCTCGGCTGAGGCCGGCAGTCAGCGGACACGGAAAAGGGCGCGCCTCTCGCGGGGCGCGCCCTTTTTGCAGGCTTCTGCCGGTCAGCTCGCCAGGGTGAGGCGCGTGCCGCCCTCGTCGTCGGCGTGCGCATCGGCCGCGACCGGTGCCGCGGCATGGCCGCGCGGCGCGAACTTGCCGTTGACCTCGGCGCCCTGCTCGATGGTGAGCGCGTCGTAGGCCACGTCGCCGGTGATGCGCGCGGTCTTGAGTATGACCAGCTCGCTGACGTCGATCGAGCCGTGGACATGGCCCGAGAGCCGCGCGCTCTGCGCCCGGATCGCGCCTTCGACGTGGCTCGATTCGCCTTGCACCAGCGAGGCGCAGGTGATGTCGCCCTCGATCCGCCCGTCGATGTGGAGATCGGCCGAAGCGGTGACGTTGCCCGTCACCACCAGGTCGGCGCCGAACACCGAGAAGGTCGGATGGCCATTGCTGCGCGGCGCGGCCACGGAACTAGGCGCCTGCCGCGCCGCTGCCGGCGCGCTCTTCTTGCTGAACATTGACATTCGCCTCGAGGAAGGGCCGCGGGTTGACCGCCTGGCCGTTGACGCGGACTTCGAAGTGGAGGTGCGGGCCGGTCGAGCGGCCGGTGCTGCCGATCTTGCCGATTTCCTCGCCCGCCCTGACCTGTTCGCCGATGTGCGCCTCGACGCGCGACATGTGGCCGTAGCGGGTCATCAGGCCATTGCCGTGGTCGACCTCGACGCAGTTGCCATAGCCCGAGCGTGGGCCGGCCCAGACCACCCGGCCCGTCGCGGCCGCGAAGATCGGCGAGCCGACCGGTCCCGGGAAGTCGATTCCCGGGTGGAACGCGGAGGCGCCCGTGAACGGATCGCGGCGGTAGCCGAAGCTCGACGAGGACATCGCGAGGTTCGAAGGCATCGTGTTGGGAATGCGGGCAAGGCCCTGCTCCAGCGAGTCCATCTTCTGGAGGCTGGCGCCGAGCTGCGCGAAACGCGGATCGACCTGGTTGCCGGGCCCCGTGGTGAGCAGCTGGAGCGGACCGCCCTGGCCTTCGCTGCCGGCCGAGGCGAGCATCATGCTGGGGTTGAGCCCGACGCGGCGGATCGCGGTCTCGGCGCGGGCGGACCGCGCGTCGGCCACCTGGGTAAGCCGCGCGACGAAAGCGAGCTGGCGAGCCTCCATGCGCGCCAGCGGAGCGGCTTCGGGGATGACCATGCCGATCTTCTTGAGCGCGGCCTGGTCCGGGCCATTGGCGGCGCTGCCGGGTGCATCGGGGGCGGGCGCATCGGGCAGGTCGCCCATCGTGCCTTCGACCGTCTTCTCGAGGAAGTCCTGACGCTTTTCGAGGTCGGCGGCGACGCCTGCGAGGTCCTTGCGGTACTTCTCGACGCTGTTTTCCGTGCGTTCCACCGCGGCTTCGCGCGCGGCGATCGCGGCGCGGTGCTGCGCGGCGAGGGCCTGCGCCACGATCGCGTAGGCCATGATCGCAAGCCACACGAGCAGCGCCGCCGCGACGAGAGCGGCCCCGGCCATCTGGAAACGCGCGGACACGCGGATGAAACGGACCTGGCCCTGCGAACGCATGAAGAATTCGCGTTCCGGAAACCAGCTCCGCAGGCGGGCGACAAGCCCGGCTTGTGCTGCGGTTGACAAGAGTTGCGACCCCGATCCCTTATTCGTCGGGGAGCGCTTAGCGGCGGCTTTCCCACGGGTCGAATCCTCGCGCGCGGACTCGGGGTGAGCTGTGCGAGTCCCCCGACGAATCGTTTGCACCCGTGCAGGAACGGGAAAGTCGCCGGAACAATTCCGTCACAATCCGCTCGTCGCGAGTCGTTGGCGCCGAGCCATGCTGACAGTCCGGGCCGACAGTGATAGGGCGCTTTGCATCATGTCCACGAACCCGCAGATTTCCACCGATCCACTGACCGAACTGGTCGAGGGCCTTGCGCGCGAGGGCCGCGCCGCGCAGCGCGTGCTGGCGATCATGCCCGGCGCGGCCAAGGCCGCGGCGCTGCGCCTTGCCGCCAGGGCGCTGCGCGCCGCCGCGCC
>JAJXVK010000236.1 GCA_021782155.1 Pseudomonadota bacterium | reverse complement strand
GAGCGGAAGGGGCGATTCGGGATCACCCCATCATCATACCAACCGGTCGGTATGCGTCCAGCGCCGGCAACGACGAGCGCGTTCGGCTCGCCGCTTTTCGGGAGCGGCCCGCCGTCAGGCGAAGGCGCCGGTCACCTTGTGCTCTTCCTCCAGCACCACCTGCCACGCCGGACGCGCCAGCACCCGCTGGTAGAGGGCCGCGGTCTTCGGGTGGCTCGCCGGATCGGCGCAGGCGCCCACGTAGTCGAGCGTCTTGAGGATCGTCGCGATCGAGATGTCGGCAATCGAATAGGCGCCGCCGACCAGCCAGCCTTCGTCGGGCACCTGGCTTTCGAGGTAGTCCATCATCGGCTGCAGTTCGGCGCAGCCCTGCTCCGCCGCCGCCTCGTCGCCGGGCATGCCCAGCACCCTGGGGCCGACGAAGCGGTTGAACACCACCTTGCCGCCCGACGAGGCGACGATGGTGTCGGCGAATTCCTCGAACCAGATCGCGCGGCCCAGTTCCCTTGCGCCCTCTGGGAAGATCGCGGGCTCGGGATGCGCACGGTCGAGATAGGCGGCGATCGCGGTGCTGTCGGACAGAACGTAGTCGCCGTCCTGGATTGCGGGCATCTTGCGGAAGGGGCTCGCCGCGGCGAAGTCGGCCGCGGGATTGCGCGGATTTACCGCCACAAGCGTGTAATCCACCCCCTTCTCGCGCGCGACGACCGCCGCCTTGCGGACGAAGGGCGAGAGCGGAAAGCCGAAGATCTTGAGCATGGAGGTTCTCCCGGTTGCGAATCGCAGTCTGTTTGACCCAGCGTATTGCAGCGCGGCGCGCATCCCTATAGGCGACAGTGGCGATGACCGAGATTCCGAACATGCAGACCGACAGCCGCGACACCACCGTTCTCAACGCGCCCGACCGCCAGATCGACGTGCGCGAGACCTTCGGTATCGACATCGATATGAAGGTGCCCGCCTTCAGCGAGCCGGACGAGCGCACGCCCGATATCGACAGCGCCTATGTGTTCGACCCGGACACCACGCTGGCGATCCTCGCGGGCTTCGCCTTCAACCGCCGCGTGATCGTGCAGGGCTATCACGGCACCGGCAAGTCGACCCACATCGAACAGGTCGCCGCGCGGCTCAACTGGCCCTGCGTGCGCATCAACCTCGACGCGCACATCAGCCGCATCGACCTTGTCGGGCGCGACGCGATCGTGCTGCGCGACGGCCTCCAGGTCACCGAGTTCCGCGAAGGCCTGCTGCCCTGGGCGTTGCAGCACCCGGTGGCGCTGGTGTTCGACGAATACGACGCGGGCCGCCCCGACGTGATGTTCGTGATCCAGCGCGTGCTCGAGACCGAGGGCAAGCTAACGCTGCTCGACCAGAACCGCGTGATCCGCCCGAACAGGTTCTTCCGCCTGTTCGCCACCGCCAACACGGTGGGCCTTGGCGACACCAGCGGGCTCTATCACGGCACGCAGGCGATCAACCAGGCGCAGATGGACCGCTGGAACATCGTCGTGGGCCTCAACTACCTCGCCCAGCCGGTCGAGACCGAGATCGTCCACAAGAAGGTCCCGGGCATGGACCCGAAGACCATCGCCGACATGGTGCGCGTGGCCGACCTGACGCGTCAGGGCTTCATCGGCGGCGACATCTCCACGGTGATGAGCCCGCGCACGGTGATCACCTGGGCGCTCAACGCCGAGATCTTCAAGGACATCGGCTTCGCCTTCCGCCTCTCGTTCCTCAACAAGTGCGACGAGAGCGAGCGCATGCTGGTGGCCGAATACTACCAGCGCGTGTTCGGCAAGGACCTGCCCGAAAGCATCGCGCACAAGGCGTAAGCGCGAAGCACCGCGCCGGTAGCGCGGGCGGCCGCATCCCGCTCATCGTCAACCCCGGGCCTGACCCGGGGTCCCGCTGCCCTTTGGCCGGGCATCCGAACACGCGATCGTGAAAGCAAGCGGGACCCCGGCTCAAGGCCGGGGTGACGGAGGTGGCTGGGGGGCTTGGGGACACGCGCTCGACGCTTTGAATGTCCAGAATTACGGGGGGGAGCGGACCTTGCTTCTCCCGGCCTTAGGACGCTACGCTCGGGGCATGAGCAAGAAGGCTTATCTCGACGAATTGGAAAGGATGCTTACGCGGCCGGACGCCGACCATATGTGTCGTGAACTCGATGCATATGCTGAACACGCAAAAAGAGGTGGAGAGTGGCCGGATGAATATGCGGAGGCCTTCGGTGAAATCCTTTCGTGCTTTCATGACGATCCCGAAAAGGCGTTTGCCTATGTGATCCTTGGTGCCTCACGATCAGATGACCCGGTGTTTCTTGCGCTTCTAGGATGTGGCCCGTTAGAAGATGTGCTCCACAATCCCTCTAATGAGTTACTTGAACGTATTGTCGCCGAGGCGCGTAAATCTGATCGCTTCCGTTGGCTGCTAAGCCATCCATTCAAAGTGGCAATTGCGCCGAAAGCATGGGAAGCCATAGAGAATTTCCGCATCACTGGCCCGCATGAGGAACCGTCGGCTGGCAAGTTGCCACCCCGAAAATGATGAAATGATGTCCGCAATGTTGTCGATTCCGGAACGGCCGCTTGCGGAGCAAACTACCCTAAAGCCGACCCAATACCTCCCAACCTCACTCCCCGCCATCGCTCCGCCGCACCTTGATCGCCTTCCATGGCGGATCGGCGCGGTCGTTGCGCACGAGGATCGCGTCGACCTGCTCGAACTCTTCCAGCCCGGCTGCGTCGGCGATACTCAGCGGGAAATAGACGTTCTCGTCGTTGTCGCAGCGAACGCCGCGCGCGCCCATGCCTTCGGCGCTGTGCGTGATGATGCAGGTGGCGAGTTCCGCCATGATCGTATCTCCTATCTCGTATATCCCGCCCGGACAGACCGGGCGGGGGTATCGTCCTAGATCGTAAGTTTGCCGCCCCGGTCAGCCGGGGACGACGAGGTACTTCTCACCCGTATTCATCGCCGCATAATCGAGCGCGGCGTCCTTTTCCAGCATGCCCTCGAGGCTCACTTCCTTCTTGTAATGGCTGGCGAAAGTCGTGGTCAGGCCCGCCAGCACCCTCTGGCGCATGCGGCCCATCGTCTCCATCCCCGCCTGCGCGAGGAACGGGGTGAGCAGCCAGCCCGACAGCGTCCAGCCGAAGCCGTAGGCCGGCGTCAGGATCGTCGGGCCAAGGTCGAGCCGGCCGTAGATGTACATCTTCTTCTGCTGGTTAGAGCCGTAGCGATTGTAGTCCTTCATCTTCGAGACGGCGACCTGCTCCATCGCCTTGAAGATCGAATCGACCATCGTGCCGCCGCCGATCGGGTCGAAGCCGTAGAACGCGTCGGTCGCGTCGATCGCTGCGCGCAGCTGCTTCATGAAGTCGGGATCGGACGAGTTGACGACGTACTTCGCGCCCTGGCTCTTGAGCAGTTCGGCCTGCTCGGCCTTGCGCACGATGTTGACCAGCTCGATCCCGTCTTCCTGGCAGATGCGGTTGAGCATCTGGCCGAGGTTCGAGGCGGCCGCCGCATGGACGATCGCCTTCTGCCCCTCCATCCTGGCGTTCTCGACGAAGCCCAGCGAGGTCATCGGGTTGACGAAGGCCGAAGCGCCGTCGCGCGACGAGATGTCGCCCAGCGGCAGGCACATCATCGCGTCGGCGATCGCGTATTCGGAGTAGGCGTGCCCCGGCACGCAGGCGACGCGCTGGCCGACCAGCGCCTGCGCCGCCGGCGAATCGCCCGCCGCGATCACCGTGCCCGCGCCTTCGTTGCCCACCGGCAGGCGCTGGCCGTGGCGGCCCTTGGCGCCAGAGGCGAACGGCTCGGGCATCTTGGCGACGACCTTGCCCGGAGAATAGGTCGCGTTCGCGAGGTCCGAAGGCCCGAACAGCAGCGCAAGGTCCGACGGGTTGATCGGCGCGGCCTCCATCTTCACCAGCACCTGGTTGCCGGTCGGATCGGGGAAGGTCGCTTCGCCGACTTCGACGGTCAACGTGCCGTCGGCTTCGAGCGTCGTGAATATCTGCTTGCCCTTGGTGGTCATGGCTCTTCTCCCGGGTAGATTGCTTTTACGAAGTACAGGCCCTCGGGTGGGGCATTAAGTC
>JAJXVK010000235.1 GCA_021782155.1 Pseudomonadota bacterium | reverse complement strand
GCGCCGCCGCCCAGCAGCTGCTCCATCGCCGAGGCCCCTTGCGCCTTGATCAGGTCGTCGGGGTCCATGCCGCCGGGCAGCGTGACGATGCGCAACGAGTGGCCTGGGCGCAACAGGGGGAGGGCGCGTACCACCGCGCGCATTGCCGCGCGCTTGCCCGCCGCGTCGCCGTCGAAGCACAGGATCGGCACTTCGACCACGCGCCAAAGTCGCTCGATCTGGTGCTCGGTCAGTGCGGTGCCGAGCGGGGCGACCGCTTCGGCGATTCCCGCAGCGGCGAGCGCGACCACGTCCATGTAGCCCTCGACCACCACGAGCCGCCCGGCATGGCGAGCGGCAGGCGCGGCGCGGTGCAGGTTGTAGAGCGTGCGGCCCTTGTCGAACAGCGGTGTATCTGGCGAATTCAGATATTTGGGAGAATCTGTTTTCGCCGCGTCGAGAATGCGCCCGCCGAACGCGATGACCCGCCCGCGCGCATCGTGGATCGGCAGCATCAGCCGGTTGCGGAAGCGGTCGTAGGGCTCCTTGTCCTCCACCGCGATGCGCAGACCCGCCTCGACCAGCATCGCCTGCGGGAACCGGGTGATCGCCTCCTTCAGCGCGGTGCGGCTGTCGGGGGCGAAGCCGAAGCCGAATTCCTCGACGATCCGCGCCGGGAACCCACGCGAGGCGAGATAGCGCCGCGCCGCAGCGCCGCGCTCGCCCGACAGTTCGTGGACGAAGAAGCCTTGCGCCGCCGCCATGACGTCATGCAGGGTCTTCTGCTCCTCGGCCCGCTGAGCCGCGCGCGGATCGGGTGCGGGAAGCTCCATCCCCGCCTCGACCGCCAGTTCCTTGACCGCGTCCATGAACGAGAGGCCGCGCTGGTCGGTCATCCAGCGGATCACGTCGCCGTGCGCGCCGCAGCCGAAACAGTGGTAGAAGCCCTTCTCGTCGTTGACGGTGAACGAAGGCGACTTCTCGTTGTGGAACGGGCAGCAGGCCTTGAACTCGCGCCCCGCCTTGGTCAGCCGCGTCGTCCGCCCGATCACACTTGACAGCGAGATCCGCGATCGAAGTTCATCGAGCCATTGGGGGGTCAGCATTCCCCCCTCCCGCTTGCGGGAGGGGTCGGGGGCGGGCGAAACCGGGCGAGGCCTGCCGGCCCACCCCAAACCCCTCCCGCGGGCGGGAGGGGCTTGTTCACGCCAAGGCCGCCTTCACCAGCCCGCTGGCCTTGCCCATGTCGAGCTGGCTGCCGTGGCGCGCCTTCAGTTCGGAGATCACGCGCCCCATGTCCTTCATGCCGGAGGCACCCAGCTCGGACGTGATCGATTCGATCGCGGCCTTGACCTCGTCCTCGCCCATCTGCGCGGGGAGGAACTCCTCGATCACCGCCACTTCGGCGGCTTCGGCGTCGGCCAGTTCCTGGCGGCCGCCTTGCTGGTACATCGCAATCGATTCGCGGCGCTGCTTGACCATCTTCTGCAGCACGTCGACCACCAGCGTGTCGTCGTCGGGCACGTTTGTCGCCGTGCGCAGTTCGATGTCCTTGTCCTTCAGTTTGGCGAGGATCAGCCGGACGGCGGCGAGGCGCGGCTTGTCGCCCGCCTTCATGGCCGAAACCTGCGCGGCCTTGATCGAGTCGCGGATCATGTCGTGTTCGCTTTCGTTGTGGATCGTCTTCGCGCCGGGGCGGAAAGGTGTCATGTAGGCGAAACTTTCCCCCTCCGCTAGGTTGACGGGGGGGCATGCGAGGTCTAGCGGGCGAGCCTTAGCACACATCGCTGGAAACCCTCGTAACGGAGCGCCTCGCCTCATGGCCGACCCCGCATCTTCGCACGCGCCTCAACCCAAGGGAGCGACGGGCATTCTTGTCCTCGCCGATGGCTCGGTGGCGTGGGGCCGCGGCTTTGGCGCGGTGGGCAGCGCGGTAGGTGAAGTCTGCTTCAACACCGCGATGACCGGCTATGAAGAGGTGATGACCGATCCCTCCTACGCCGGGCAGATCATCACCTTCACCTTCCCGCACATCGGCAACGTCGGCACCAACGACGAGGACGTGGAAAGCCACGACACGCCGGGCGCGGTGGGCTGCGTGGTACGCGAGGACGTGACCGCGCCCAGCAACTTCCGCGCGCAGGGCACCTTCCAGGCCTGGATGGAGAAGATGGGCAAGATCGGCCTTGCGGGCGTCGACACCCGCGCGCTCACCCGCCGCATCCGCCTGTCGGGCGCGCCCAACGCGGTGATCGCGCACAGCCCCGAAGGCAAGTTCGACATTCCCGCGCTGCTGAAGCGCGCCAAGGACTGGCCGGGGCTCGAGGGCATGGACCTCGCCAAGGTCGTGACGCACGACAAGCCGTTCGACTGGGAAGGCTCGGTCTGGACGCTCGGCCACGGCTATGGCCGGTCCCCGCGCGATCACCGTCCGCATGTCGTGGCGATCGACTATGGCGCGAAGGACAACATCTTCCGCAACCTGGTGAAGGCGGGCGCGAAGGTCACGGTCGTCCCGGCCGAGACCCCGCTTGACGCGATCCTGGGCATGAAGCCCGCGGGCGTGTTCCTCTCGAACGGACCCGGCGACCCGGCGGCGACCGGCACCTATACCGTGCCGGTGATCCAGGGGCTGCTGGAGGCGGACGTGCCGCTGTTCGGCATCTGCCTTGGCCACCAGATGCTCGGCATCGCGGCGGGCGGCAAGACCACCAAGATGCACCAGGGCCACCGCGGTGCCAACCACCCGGTGCAGCGCGTGGGTGAGGGCTGGGGCGAGACCGAGGGCCTCGTCGAGATCACCTCCATGAACCACGGCTTCGCGGTCGACGGCGATACGCTGCCCGACACCGTGGAGCAGACCCACGTCTCGCTGTTCGACGGATCGAACTGCGGCATCGCGATCAAGGGCAAGAAGGCCTTCGGCGTGCAGTACCACCCCGAGGCGTCGCCGGGGCCGATGGACAGCTTCTATCTGTTCGAGAAGTTCGTGGGGATGTTGAAGGCGTGACGCTTCGATCAGCAGCATCTGCCGGAATAGCCGCATTGAGCATTGGTATGCTCGCTGCGCCTTCCGCTATTGCTCGAACACCTCACTGGACGGAAAGCATCGGAGCGCCAGCGGCCGAGTGCTTGGCGCTCTACAATGAAATTCACATAAAGCCCGCGCGCAGCATCTTCGCGACATCGTCGGATCGAAAAGCGGCATGGGCGGTAACAGCCGATGAACGTGGGTTGCACATCATTGTATGCATGCCATCCGGTCAAACGTCAGAATCATGGTTCATTGGACCAGTCCGGAATGACCTGAATTCCATCGTCAAAGTCGGTCTTGTGAAGGGAACGGCAGAAGCGAGCGGCGCTGCTCAAGCTGACGGAAGATTATCCGCTGGCGAAAGCAGGAGCTATCGATCGGAACTCCTTCAATTGAACGCGAGCCTTGAACCGCCACTGAAGACGCTGATTGCGCAGATGCGAGTCAGCGACCCGCAGTTTCTGGATGGCCACATTCACATCAACATGCCGGCTACGGATTGACCTAAATGCCCAAACGCACTGACATCTCCTCGATCCTCGTCATCGGCGCCGGGCCGATCGTCATCGGTCAGGCTTGCGAGTTCGATTATTCGGGCACGCAGGCGATCAAGGCGCTGAAGGAAGAGGGCTATCGCATCGTCCTGGTCAATTCGAACCCGGCGACGATCATGACCGATCCCGAGATGGCCGACGCGACCTATGTCGAGCCGATCACGCCCGAGTTCGTCGCCAAGATCATCGAGAAGGAGCGGCCCGACGCGGTGCTCCCGACGATGGGCGGCCAGACCGCGCTCAACACCGCGCTGGCGCTGGCGAACGACGGCACGCTCGAAAAGTACGGCGTGACCATGATCGGCGCCAACGCCGAGGCGATCGACAAGGCCGAGGACCGGATGAAGTTCCGCGAGGCGATGGACAAGATCGGCCTAGAATCGGCGCGCTCGGGCATCGCGCACACCGTCGCCGAGGCGCTGGCGGTGCTGGAGACAACCGGCCTTCCCGCGATCATCCGCCCCAGCTTCGCGCTTGGCGGCACCGGCGGCGGCATCGCCTACAACCGCGAGGAATTCCTCCAGATCGTGAAGGGCGGGCTCG
>JAJXVK010000021.1 GCA_021782155.1 Pseudomonadota bacterium | reverse complement strand
CCCGGCTTCATCGATACCGGCGACGCCTATGGCGCGTTCTTCGAGAAATGCGCCGCCGATGCGGGCATGGCCTACGAACCGTTCTTGGAAGATTTCCTGCGCCGGATTCCCGCCAACCGGTTCGGCAGGCCCGAGGAGGTCGGTTCGCTGGTCGCGTTCCTGTGTTCGCAGGACGCCAGCTACATTTCGGGCCAGTATATTGTCGTGGATGGCGGTTACATGCAGGCCTATCACTGAACTCGGGCTCGCCCGGACGAGAGGACCAACGATGAGAGCAAACCATTTTCTGACGTTCACGGCGGTGCTGGCGGCGGCCTCGGCGACCACCGCCCTCGCCAAGCCCGCGCGGGATCCCGTGTTCAATGCCAAGGCCGACGTCGATGCGGTCAGGCAGGTCGAGGAAATCCTCGCCACCGAAATCGATATCGACAAAGTGATGCCGCTCTATTCCGATGGCGCCGTGGTCCTCGACCTGTTCTCGCCCGGCGTTTACCGGGGCAAGGACGAAATCCGCGCCGGCTTCGCACCGCAACTGGCGGCGATCCGTTCGATGAAGAAGACCACCCCCGAAATGACGATCGCCACCGACGGCCGCTTTGCCTGCGCGGCCAGCCAGATCGCCTACCAGACGGTGATGAAGGACGGCACCGAAATTAGCATGAACGTGCGCGTCCTCGATGCGCTCGAGAAGGTCGGGGGGACGTGGCTGGTGGTGCAGCAGCACCTGTCGTTTCCGGTTGATCCCAACACCCTGATGGCGCTGACCACGGCGCCGATCGAGCCGCGCTCGCTGACCTGGTCAGAGCATCCGCTCGCGCCTGTTTCGACCACGCCCGCCAAGGCCAGGGCCCAGATAAGGGAATGGATGGATGTCGGCGGGGCATCAATCGGGCTGGAAAAGTTGATGAACTACTACGGACCGGGCGATGACACGCTGCTCTATGACGCATTCAGCCCCAAGGCCCTGATCGGCAAGAAGGAGATCGCCGAATTCTATGGCCCGATCATGGACAGCTACAACGGCATCAGCCTTGCAATGCCACTGTTCGCCGCCGATTCCGACGGATCGTTCGGCATACAGATCGATACCCAGCACCTTACGCTCGACATGAAGGACGGCACCAAGCGCAATATCGCGCTGCGCCAGAGCGACTGCATGCGGCGCGTCGGTGACAAGTGGTACAGCTTCATGGAAATGGTTTCCTATCCGGTCGATGCGAAGACGATGAAGGCGCATATGGCCTTCTGATCGCGCAGCACCGGCGCAACCGCCGCGAAGGGGTCGCCGACAGGCGGCCCCTTTTTGTTGATACCGCGGGGGTACGACATGGCGGCAACAAAAAACGGCGGCCGCACTGCGCGACCGCCGTTTCATGCTTGCGTTTTGTTCAGATCAGAAGCTGTACTTCACCGTCGCGCCATAAGTGCGCGGTGCACCCTGGAACTGCACTGTGGCGCCCAGCCCAGTGTAGCTGTTGAACACGTTGGTAAAGTTGGCCTGGTTCGTGACGTTCTTACCCCAAAGCGAGACTTCGATGGCGGGATCCTTGAACGTGTAGGTTGCCTGCAGGTTCAGCAATCCATAAGCGCGTATGCGCGAGGCTTCGTTGGCGATCGCCACTGCGGCGGCCTGGCTGGGGTCGCCGGTGGTGAAGTAATCGAAGTAGCGCGACCCCATGTAGGAATAGTCGCCGTGCAGTTTCAGTTCACCCGAGCCCACGTCGAAGGTCTGGGTAAGCGAGACGCTCGCAGTCCACTTTGGCGCCTGAGTGATCGGTTCACCCGAACGGTCAACCTGAACGGGCAACCCGCCGACAAGCTGGGTTTCGAAGCGGCTTCCCTTCACATAGGCCGCATGGAGATAAGCGGCGCTTGTGCCGATTTCCATGCCCTGCCAAGGAATGACCGTACCTTCAAACTCGAAGCCATAGGTCCTGGCCCTACCGGCATTGGAGACGAACTGGGTCAGGCGAGTGGCGCCAGTGGCATCAACGAAGGTCGTGTTGATGATGCGCTGGACGTCAGATTGCCAAGCGTGGAACACAGCCAGATTGGTGCGTAGGTGGCGATCAAAGAATTCGCCCTTGAAACCGGCTTCGATGTCCCGAACCTTTTCAGGCTTGAACGAGCTTGAATAGGGCGGCGGCACCGGGCGCGAGTTAAACCCGCCCGAGTTCGAGGCACCGCTGGTCTTGATATAGACGAAAATCTCGGGCGCAACTTTGTAGTCGATGCCAGCGGTCCAGGCCGGATAGCTGAAGTTCGCCGTTTCGGCGTTATGGCAGCCACTGTTCGGGGCCGGCAGGCCAGTAGGAGCGGGCATGCCGGCGTTTACGCCCGCTTGGCAATTTATAGTCTGACCGGGCCTGGGTATGAATGGCGTAGTGCCTTGGCGGTCGATGCTGCGGGTATCCCAGGTATAGCGGATGCCGCCGGTGAGGCGGAGGGCGTCGGTCAGGTTATAGTAAAGCTGGGCGAACAGGCCCTTCGATGTCGAGACGAACGTACCGAACGTGTTATCACCGCCGGTCGCGATCGGAGTGTTGAAGAAGATGGCAGACCGCGACTGCTCGGAGCCCGCTTCGCGAAAATAGATGCCGCCAAAGATATACTGCAGGTTGCCGGTCTTGCCCGAGACTTGCAGTTCCTCGCTAAACTGGTGCTGGCGATAGTTGCTGACGAACGCGCCAGCGCCGGTGCCGGTGCCCAGCAAATCGAGGCTGTCGTAGGTGTTCGACCAGCGATAGCCAGTAATCGACTTCACGGTCACCTCGCCCAGGTCAACCTTAAGGTTACCGGTCAGCGACCAGGCTTCGTTGAAGTTGGCAGGCGTGTCGATCGCGCTCACCCCCGTGCGCGGCGCACCATAGTTCGTGCGCCAGTCTTGCGAAAGCAGGGTTGCCTTCTGGGCCGCAGTTGCAAATTCGGGGTTCAGGTATTGGGTGATAGGGCCGAGCGGACCCTGCGAGAAGTCAGCGAAGGTCGAAGCCGGCACCGAGAAGCCCGGGCCAAGCGGGATCGGCGTGCTGCCCGGTATGGCGCCCGAGCGCACGAGTTGCGAAATGCCGTAGAACGATGCCATGGGGCCGGCCGGGTTGATGGCCGCGACGGCTACCGCGTTACCGGTATCGCGGTAGTGCGTGTAGTCGCCGACCACATTGAGCGTGAGGGGCAGTGATTTGGGCTCCCACTTCAGGGCGCCGCGGCCGTAGTATTCACCCTTGATCGCCCCATTGGCTTCAGTTTCGAACGGGTTGGGGAAATATCCGTCGTGTTTGTCATAGCGACCGGCAAAGCGCACGGCCAGTTCGTCGCCGAGCGGCACGTTGACCACGCCTTCGGTAACCACCTGCGAATAATTGCCCATACCGATCTTGATGTAGCCTTCGGTTACATCAAGCTTGGGCTGCATGGTGGTCAGGTTGAGCGCGCCGCCGGTGGTGTTGCGACCGAACAGGGTGCCCTGAGGCCCTCGCAGGACCTCAGCCGAGGCCGGGTCGAGGAAGCCAAGGTTACCGACCATCGGGCGGGCAACGTATACGCCGTCGATGTAGATGCCGACGGCCGGGTCGGAGAATGAGTTCGGGCTGTTCTGAGCCTGGCCGCGGATCGCGAGGTAGACGATCGAAGCAGGGCCGGTGCCGCCGGTACCGATTGAAAGGCTCGGCGCGGTGCGGGCAAGGTCGGTCACCGCCGTGACCTGGGCTTGCTGTAGCGCCACAGGCGACAGCGCGGTCACCGCAACCGGAACCGTCTGCAGATTTTCATTGGTGCGACGCGCGGTAACCACGATGTCAGCGATGCCGCCGCCCGAATTGCTCGCGCTCTGGGTGCTCGCGTCCTCTTGATTGGTTTGCGCGTGGGCTGCGCCGGCGGTGACAAATGCCGCGACCGGTGCAACGGTCGCGAGCAAAATACGATTGTATGTTGAAATCCTCATCACGATAAGTCTCCCATCCCTTGCAAGTACGAACGCCGGTGTGTCCAGCGACTTCCGTTTTCCAGTCGATCGGTGTTTTTGGTGATCACGGCGACACCGCCTCCGAGTTTGGTGCTTCCAGCTTGGACGATAAGCGAATTATGGTGGTTGGAGCATACCAAATACTATTGTCATCCTGCCAAATTGTGGTCGCCAGACACCAATTCGATGTCTGGAATTTGCCAAGATCTCGTCTGCTTCTAGCACTGGCTTCATGGACCGACAGGGACGCCGGTGGCACAACGCTGCGCGCAGCGCCACAAGGCTTCGCTATGCGTCCATGGCGTGCGGGAAGCACGCGCGCCTCGTTGCGATGCCAGCACCGGTAAGCTTGATTGGGCTCGTCAGCTCGCAGACTCGCGCCACCGCCTGCCACCCTGACGGCTCGCGCGTGATCGGATGCGGCACAAGCAGGATTGTACCCAAGCCCGAAATCGGGCCCGATCAAGTGCTGCTGCACGGGAATATCGACGTTGGCGATCGCAATGACACAGCGATCGGCCACGGCATCGGCCGGCGTCATCGCCAATCCGTCGGTGCCTGAAAAAGCCATTCTCGCCTCTCTCCCAAGTCGCGCAGCGCAGATCTGCGGGCGCGATCCGTGACATCCTTCCACCGCGAATGGCGGCGGGCGAAACCTGCCTTTGGACAGGTCCGGCAGGTGCTCGGGCGATGAATGTGGATTCCAGGAGGAGCCGATGGCCGAAGCATTTGATGTCGTGATCGCTGGCGCGGGACACAATGCGCTGATCATTGGCTGCTATCTGGCCAAGACCGGGCAGAAGGTGTGCATTGTCGAGCGCATGGAAAAAGCCGGAGGCAGCGTTGCCACCAACGAGCAGTTCACCGGCCCCGGCTTCCACCAGGATGTATGTTCCGTCTCGCATTCGATGCTGATGGGCAATCCGCTGATCCGCAACGACGAACTGCGCCTGCTGTCAGACTTTGGTCTGCAATATGCCGCACCCGAAAAGATGACCGCTCTCGCATTTGACGATGACACGGTGCTCGAATTCTGGAGCGATCTGGATCGCACCTGTGCTTCGATGGCCAAGTTGTCTCCCGGGGATGCCGAAAGCTTCCGCCATTTCTGCACCCAGGTCGATCAGACGATGGATATGCTGGTGATGGGCATGTACTCGGTGCCGCCGACAAGCGGCGTGCAGGCGATGATGATGGACAGTTCGCCCGAGGGGCAGGAACTGATGCGCCTGCAAGCGATCAGCGCGTGGGATCTGATCTGTGAGTGGATCGAACATCCGAAGATCCGCATCGCGCTGGCCCGCTATGCCTCCGAAGCGATGCTGAACCCGTTCGACAATGGCACCGGCTTCGGCTTCTACGTCATTCTGCCTTACATGTTCCGCTTTGGCTCGGGTATTGCGGTTGGCGGATCGGGCGCGCTGGCCGATGCGCTGGTGCGCTGCTTCGAGCATTTTGGCGGCACCCTCCGCCTCAATAGCGAGGTGCGGGAAATCCTGATCGAAGGCGGCGAGGCCAAGGGGCTCAGGCTTGTCGACGGCAGCGAGGTCCGTGCCACCAAGGCAGTGGTCGCCGGCCTTCATGTGGCACAGGTCTTCCCCCACATGACCCCCGGCTTCGCCCTGCCCGCCGGCTTCCAGCATCGGGTCAACACGCTGAAATATGCTGATTTCCAGCCGATGACCGTGCACCTTGCGCTCAACGAGCCGCTCAGGTTCAAATTCGGACAGGGCCTTGAGGATTTTTTCTGGGTCGAACGCTGCCATTCGGATGTCGAGGAATTCCGCAAGGGCTTCCTCGATTTGCAGAACGGCCATCTGGATCGCAACTATGCCTGTTGGGTGCAGCAATTCCGCGCCGACCCGACGCGCGTGCCCGAAGGCAAGGGATCGGTCCACATCTACGCATTCATGCCACTGGACCTGAAGGATGGCGGACGCGAGAAGTGGGATGAAATCGGGGCCGAAGTTGCGCAAGGCTTCATCGAGGACTTGCGCGAGCAGGTCACCAACCTGACCGACGACAACATCATCGGCACCCATTTCATGACCCCGCTCGACATCACCCGCTACAACCATGCGCTGGTCAACGGCGATATCCAGCACATTGGCTTCTTCAGCTGGCAACTGGGCGGCAATCGCCCCGTACCCGGGTGGGCGCAATACCGTATGCCCGTCCCCAAACTGTACATGACCGGCGGCAGCACCCATCCGGGTGGCGGCGTCACTGGCGGTCCTGGCCGCAATGCCACGCAGGTGATCTTCGAGGAACTCGGCCTCGACTTCGAAAAGGTCTGCGGATGAAGCTCTACAGCAAAGAGGGGGTGGAGATGATGGATGTGACATCCATTGGCCTCGATGGCGACAAGCTGGTGCTCAAGGGCAAGATGATGGGCGCCATGGCCGCAACCATCCATATAAAACCGGCGGATATGTGGGCTGCGTTCCAGTTGTTCCCGTGGGCGGTCAGGCTTCGCATGCCGATGCTGCTGCTCAAGGGGTGGCGCGAAGGGCGAAACGCTTCGGGCTGATTTCCTATCCGATGGCAGGATGGTTGCAACAACCTCTGCGGCATCGCACGGCGAAAGGCGGGAAACGCACATGCTCTACGATCTGAGAAGCGGCCCGATGCCGCAAGACATGGGCAACTTTCCCTGCCGGGCAGGTAGATGAACATGCTCCTTGAGGCGGATAAACTTGGTCGCGGCGCGCCAGGCAGCGACGTGGCGCCCCGCCTAGCGCTGGCGGCGACAAAAGATGGAACGGGGCGATGACCACGCGGCATTTGGTCGATCCCGAACTGCTGCCGCTGATCGACAGCTTCCCTCCGATGAATCTGTCGCCAGCGACACTGCCAGCCATCCGCGCCGGCATTCCCGCGCTGCTGGCCATGCAGCCACTGCCCGATCTGCCCGTCGAATGTCAGGAGTTGCATATCCCTTCCGGCGACGGCGAGCGGACGATCCGCTGCCTGCGGATCCAGCCGCGGGTGATGCCACCCAATGCGCCGGCCATCCTGCATTTCCACGGCGGAGGGCATGTCATGGGCATACCTGAAATGGCCTTGCCGCAAGTCATGCGATGGGCCACCGCGCTTGGCTGCCTTGTGCTTTCGATAGACTATCGCCTCGCGCCGGAGACACCGTTCCCCGGCCCGATGGAAGATGCCTATGTCGCCTTGCGATGGCTGCACGACGCGGCGGGCCGACTGGGCATCGATGCCAGCCGCATCGCCGTTAGCGGCGAAAGCGCCGGCGGCGCCATGGCCGCCTGCCTGTGCCTGATGGCGCGCGATCGCGGCGAATGCACCATCGCGTTCCAGCACCTGGAAATGCCGCGGCTGGCCGCCAAGCTGCCCGAACCGCCCAATCCGTTCACCGGCGAATTCATCTGGACCGCAAAAAACAGCGAATTCTGCCGGGCCGCCTATCTTGGCGCCTCGGCATCGCCCTATGCATCGGCGGCAAATGCAGCCGACCTTTCCGGACTGCCGCCCGCCTATATCATGATCGGGGCACTCGACCTATTCGTTGACGAATGCCTCACCTACACCGCGCGACTGATCGGTGCGGGCGTTCCGGCCGAGCTGATCGTCTATCCCGGCTGCTTCCATGGCTTTCGCATGGCGCAGGCAGCCGCCGTCACCCAGCGCGCCGAGGTCGATAGCCTGCGGGCCCTGCAAACGGCGCTTGCCCGATGACCGTGCCGCTCGATCTCGAAAAAGTGCGCGCTTACGCGATCCCGCAGACGCGTGACGAATATGACCCGCGCGATGTGATCCTTTATGCATTGGGGGTCGGCGCCGGGCTGAGCGAAGACGTCGACGAGACGAACTTTCTGTTCGAACGGCAATTGCAGGTGCTCCCGACAATAGCGCTGGTGCTGGGTACGCCGGGCTTTTGGCCTTTGGACCCAAGGACCGGGCTGGACTGGATCAACGTTTTGCATGGCGAGCAGCGGCTGAAATTGCACGTGCCTCTTGATCCACACGGCACGTTGATCGGTGACACAGTGGTCACTGACGTTGCTGACAAGGGGCCCGGCAAACCCGCCATGTTGCGCGCGACCAAGCGAGTGACAACGCCGGGCGGCACGTTGGTCGCCGAAGCGACCGAAACCTGGTTTATCCGCGGCGCCGGTGGCTTTGGCGGTCCTCGCGACCTGCCCGGCGAAGGGTTGCCCAGCGTGCCCGAGCGGGCGCCGGATTACGAAATCAAACTGCCGACATCGCGCGCACAGGCAGCGATCTATCGCCTTTCGGGCGATCGCAATCCGCTGCACATCGATCCCGCGACCGCGCGCATTGCCGGCCTCGACCGGCCGATCCTGCACGGTCTGGCGACCATGGGTCTGACCGGGCGTGCGTTGATCCATGCGTGCTGCGCCAGCGACGCATCGCGCTTGCGCGAGATCGCCTTGCGCTTTACCGCCCCGGTCTATCCCGGCGACACGATCCGCACCCATATCTGGCAGCAAGGCGACGATCTGCACTTCCGCGCCGACGCCATCGAACGGGGCGTTCGCGTAATCGACAACGGGGTAGCCATGCTTGCGCCCTAGGGGCCGTGCGGGTCAAGCCGTCCAGACCATAGTCCGACAGACGACCTGCCCGAAGGCAGGGCATCGCCTGGTTCGCCGCAAGGCAAACTGGGATAAAAGGAGATCGCCATGGACGCACTGCAAAGACTGTTGGTCATCGAGGACGTTCGAGACGTAAAGGCGCGCTACTGCCGCTGTCTCGACACCAAGGACTGGGAAGGCTTCGCCGCGCTGTTCACCAGGGATGCGGTTCTGGATGTTCGCGAGGACACTGGCAATCCGCCGATCACCGGCATTGCCGAGATCGTCGCGCAGGTCCGTTTCGCCGTCGATCACGCGGTGTCGAGTCATCAGGTCCACACCCCCGAAATCGAGATCATCGAGCCAGACCGTGCGAAAGGCGTCTGGGCGATGCAGGATCGTGTGGTGTGGCAGGAAGGCAAGTCGCCGGTGCCGGGCGTCGGCTCGATTACCGGCTATGGCCAGTATCACGAGGACTACCGGCGCGAAGGCGGCGTCTGGAAGATCGCCGCACTGCGCCTGTCACGCTTCCATGTCGACATGCATCCCGGCTGAGCGGATCAGTCCCACTGCAGTTCGAGCTTCGGAACAAAGGTGATGTTACCCACGAAATAGCCCAGCTCGAACCCGTCTTTGAGGCGGAACTGCGGGATGGCCCTGAGCAATTCCTCGAGCGCCGTCTGCAGTTCCAGACGCGCCAGGTGCATGCCCAGGCACTTGTGGATGCCTCCGCCGAGCGCAACGTGCGCGGCCTTGCGGTCAAAGCGTACTTCGGACGGGTGATCATGCAGCTTTGGATCCTGGTTGACCACTGGCGTACTGACCGAGACATAGTCGCCCGGCATGATCTTTTGCCCGTGGATTTCAAGCTCGCGCGCAGCGATGCGGAATGCCGTGACCGGGCCGTACACGCGCAGGAATTCCTCGACTGCCAGCACGATCCGGTCCGGGCTCTCGCGCAGTTCGCGCTGCTGTTCGGGATAGCGGGCGAGGTGCGTGAAGATGTTGCCGAGCATGGTCGTGACCGTATCAAGTCCGCCGAGGAACAAGTTGAAGCAGTGCCCAAGCACTTCCTCGTCGCTCCACTTGCGTCCGTTCTCGGCCTCGAACTCGAAGATGCGGCTCATGTAGTCGTCTCGCGGGATCTTGCGGCGCTCGGCGATCTCAGCCTTGAGATAGTCGACGGCATTGCGCACGCCGTTGCTGCGCACTTCCCAGTCGTTCGAATGCAGCATCGCCTTTTCCCAGGTCAGGAATTCGGCCATGCGTTCCTGTGGGAGGCCCAGCAGGTCGAGCACGATGTAGATCGGATAACGTTCCGAGAACTCGTTGATGAAATCGCAATGACCGCGTTCCTTGAACTTCTCGATCAGATTTGTGGCGCGGCGGCGCAGATCTTCCTTCATCGCCGCCATCTTCTGCGGTGAGAAATTGGGATTCAGCGCCTTGCGATAGAAGTTGTGCATCGGCGGATCGACTTCGGTGGGTACTACCAGCCAATCTTCGCCAATGCTTTGCGACCACTGCCCCATGCCGTTCTTGGTGAAGTTCTCTGCATCGCGCAGCATTGCCATGGTGTCGTCATAGCCGGTGAGCAGCCAGCCCGGCTTGTCGCCCGGGAAGATGTTGGTGACATAAGTGATCGGACCCAGCGTGCGGTGCATCTCGGGGATCAGCGTTTCCTGCGGGCAGTCCTTGACCACCTCGCGGGCGAAATAGGGCAGTCGAATGGCCTTATCTGCAGGGACGTGCGGCGGGAGAGTGTCGGTGGTCATGGTCTGCTCCGGTTACCAGATTGTACGCATCTGTGCGGCGATGCGGCGATTTCGCAGCGCGACGGCGCGCTCTTCGGGGGTGACCCGCCGGGTGTCGGCGGGAAGTTGATCGAGGACTTCTTCCAGTTTGACCTTGCGGATCGTCGGCATCGGCTTCTCGCTCGCCTCGAACCATCGGCCCTGGATCGCGCCCGCGCGGTGGCCCGAGGTATCGAGCCAGTTGTGCACTCCGGGGTCGCGCGCGGAGATGACCGTGCGGAACACGCCGTCGCCGTCCACCACACCCTGCCTGTCGTTGAGACTGGCCTGGTTGTTGTACCAGTCCATGGTTTCGTAGAGCTCATTGGTCAGGATGATCGACCAGTAGCGATATCGGTCCGGAATCTTGACTTCGGTGATCAACGCCTCGTCGTCGGTCAGCTCGTAAGCGCCTTCATAATAGAATTGCCCGGCCAGTCCCGACATCTGCGAGACGTCGAAGATTTTGAGCGCATTGAGATACCCTTCGTCCCGCAGTTCCTCGACATGGGTGGGAAAGGCCAGAGCACACACACCGGCGATGCCCGGTATCTCGGCAAAGGCATGCTGCAGCGCATCGGCGCAGGGGCGCCCCTTGGCTTCGTCCACGTCGAGCCGGGCGATGCCGAAACGCGGCTCGCGTTCGCCCCCCCAGTCGCAGCTGACGATGCGGACCATGAACTTCTCGCATAGTGGATCGAGCGGTCGCCAGTCGCCGCCGTGTCCCGCCGGACGTTCGGGCGAGATCACAACTTCGAAGGAGCCATCGGCATTAACGCTCAGGTCATCGAAGTCGATCTGGCCGAGCAGGGGATGGTGCTTGCCGGTGCGCAACGTATCCGGCCCCATTTGCGCCAGGATCACCATTCGCACGGTGCCTCGATCCCCCCGGATGAAGTAGCTGCCGCCCTTCTCGATCAAGCACGACTTGTAGATGGTGTCGGCGTTGGGCTGGAAGATGTTCTGCGCGATGTTCAACTCGGGCACGAACATCGGATGCCGCCGGTCGCCGACCAGGGCGTCGCTGCTGGCCCGCGCCACGCCTGACAAAAGCAGTCGCATCGATTCGGCCATGACCAGCGGATCGGCGCGCAGCCGTTCGGGCACACGGCGGCGCATCGCCTCACCCAATGGGCGCAATCCGTCTATCAGCTTTTCCCATTCCAGGCCGTCGCCCGCCATGTCGGCATCCTTTTCCCGTTCGCGCCGTTTTTGCCAATGTCCGCGCCACGCAACCTGCCCGACGACAGGTGGACAAGAACAATCCCCGCCCAAGCTGCCGACCGCGAGACGGAGCGACGTGCAAGGATATCGACGGATATCATGCTGGGCGCGATCCCACAGGCCGAACTCGGCGAGCAGACATTGATCGCCCCTGTGCGGCACCTGCCGGATGGCATGGACTGTAACCCAGCACCTTGTCTTCGCCATTCAAGGCGGCGGCTACCGGCGCTCCTACCGGCATCTGCTCCACGCTGATGACGGCTACCTTTTTGGGCGTTAATTGGGCGCGCGCGGCCGGGCGGTGGTCGCGGTCGACATGCCCGGCATGGGCGACAGAGGCCGACGAAGCGCACGCCTCTAACCCGCCCGAGACCTTGGGCCGCGACGCGCCGCTGGCAGGGGATCGTCCAAGCGTCTGCTGGCCTGGTCGCCGGGATGATGCAGGGTATGCAGAACGCGCTCGACACTGGTCCTGCGCCCGAGCGCGAACCGGCCTATTTCAGCGCCCCACGGGTGGCGGAACGGCAAGTGCTCGAAATGCCGCGCATTGCCAGAATTTCGCCAACACCTGCACCGCGCAATTGGCAGTGACACTATGAGTGGATCGACTGGACCAGCTAGAAGCTTGCGCCGCGCATGGCCGCAACCGCGCCGCCATCGACGCGAACATCGCTGCCCGTGATGTATCCCGCCGCGTCGGACAACAGGAATTCCGCCGTGGTCGCAATTTCCATCGCGGTACCCCAACGCCCCGCGGGCGTGGCATCGACCAATGCCTGCGCGCGGTCGCCGCTTGCCGCTTCCAGGCGCCCCATCGGCGTCCAGACGACACCCGGCGACAGCGACACGATCCGCGCGCCCTTCGTTCCCCAGTCCAGCGCGCGACGCTCGCACAACAGCAAGATGCCGCGCTTGGTGAGCGAATAGGCGTGGCCGGTCATGGTACCGCCATGCACCGCGACGAGGCGCTTGAGCCGAGACTCAAGCCCTTCAAGCAGTCCCGGCAGCAAGGCATCCGCGAGCAACACGTCCGCTGCCGCATCGGCAAAGCCGAGATGCCCGGCAACAGAGGCCACCATGACGCAGGCAGAACCGGGGCACAGCAGGGGTTCAAGCGCGTCGAGCAGACGCAGCGGACCGATCGAGTTGGCCCTCACGATGGCCTGCCAGTCCGCCTGCGCCGGCGACAGTCCGGCAGTGTTGACGATGGCGCGGAGCGATCCGGCCCTCTGGCACCGTTCCGCGAGTTCTTCTGCCACCGCTGGTTCGGCAAGATCGCCGGGCATGCCCTCGGCCATGTAGCCTTCATCGCTGAGCGTCGCCAGCAGCGCCTCCAGCCGCGCAGCATTGACGTCAGTCAGCAGCAGGAAACGGGTGCGACCGAGCAACCTGGCGACGGCGGAGCCTATGCCGCCCGCGGCTCCGGTGACGATGGCGACCTGGGTCATGCGGCACCTCGCGGATCCCGGTCGCCGTCGACGATCTCCCCGGCGATGCTGCGCGAGGCGGACCAGAAGCTGGCTATCGCGAGGAGCAGGAAAAGTCCTAGCAGCAGCAGCGCCTGCTGCAATCCCTTGCCCGAAGCGGCGTCACAGGCCGGCCTGGCGATAACGTCCCTGACCACGAGGCAATCGTGCTTGTAGCCCGCGCCATAAGCGCGCGCCGCGAGATAATCGCTCATCCAGCCAAGCAGCGCCGATCCCACCGCCAAACCGAACACGGTTTGCCCGAAGGCGTGGATCGCGGCTGCGGTCGCGCGCATCCGCGGTTCGACCAGCCGCTGGGTCACGGTCATGATCGTCGGCAGAAAGGCATAGAGACAGAAGGTCGCGGCAAACAGCAAGATGGCAAGGATGCGCCAGTCGTCCTGCTGGATGGCGGCGAGGAACAGCGGCAAGGCGAACGCCGTCGATGCCATCGGTAGCAGGCCGTAGCGGGCATGACGGTTCGTGACGATACGGTCCGCCAGCATTCCGCCGAACGCGCCGCCCAGCGCCGTCGCGGCGCTTAGCGCCAGCGCGAAAGTCAGCGCCGCAGCGCGGATGTCGAAGCCGAAGCGGCGCACCAGCAGCGGGATCAGGAACAAGCTCAGCCCGAAGCCGACCAGCGCCACCATGCCGCTGCCGGCGGTAAAGGCGACGAAGGCGCGCGACGCCCAGACCCGGCGAAGCACCTCGCCCAGCGGCGGCACGTCGCCCCGCGCCCGCTCGAGTGCGGGTTCGGGAATGGTCAGCCACAGCAGCGCCGCAAGCAGCAACCCCGGCGCGCCCATTGCCAGGAAGGCCATGCGCCAGCCATGCGCCTGCGCAATCCAACCCCCACCGAGCGCCCCGATCGCGGCTCCCAGCGACACGCCGACGGTGATCAGCGAATAAACCGTCGCGCGCCGTTCCGGAGCGAACCGGTCGGCAATGATTGAAACCATCGGTGGGGTCAGCCCGGCTTCGCCGACGCCCACACCCATGCGCGCCAGCAGCAGATGCGCATAGCTGCCCGCCATGCCCGAAAGCACGGTCATGGCCGACCACAGCGCGGTGGCGATGGCGACGATGCCGATCCGGCTGACACGTTCGGCCAGCCGGGCGATGGGAATGCCGATGCCGCCATAGAACAGCGCAAAGGCGGCTCCGCCCATGACGCCGAGTTGCAGGTCGCTGAGGCCGAACTCGCGGCGGATCGGCTCGCCGACCACCGAGATGATCATGCGATCGATGAAGTTGACGGTGTAGATGGCGCCGAAGAGCAGAACGAACCATCCGTCGCGCGCCGAAAATCGCTTCATGCTGTTGCCTCGCCCCGCGCTTGCGACATCTGTGCTACCACATGCACGGCGATCAGGCACATCGCCATCGTCGCCGCGCCCGCGGCCCAGACCTGCGGCGCCGGCCATCCCGAATTGAGTGCGAGCGATATTGGCGCGGTCGTCGAGCCCAGCGTCGAGGCATAGGTGAAGCTGGGCAGGATCAGCAACCACAGCCGCCGCGCCGCTTGCAGATGCGGCACGAACACCGCCAGCGCCGCGCCGAGCACGAAACCGCCGGTGGCGTCACAGAACGAAAACCACAGCGGCGATCCGAACAGGTGGAACGGCTGGTTGCCGTAGAAGGCGCCGAGATCGAGCCATTCGCAAACCGACACCGCCAGCCAGTCGACGAACACCGTTGCCGCAAAAAACTGCCAGACCCGCGCGGCCGGCGCCCCGAACGCGATCACCCGCCAGACAAGGTACCCCGAACCGCCGAAGAACCAGGCATAGCCGAGCGGCACATACCACGGGATAGTGCGGCCGAAGCCGCGGAAAAAGGCCAGGCCGTTCTGGTCGGGATACCAGTAGAGCAGCGTGTTGTCGTAGATCGGTTCGATCATCACGGCGGAGAGGGCCGTGCCCGCGAACACAAGTGGTAGTATCCAGCCGTTGCGCCTGCGCTCGCCGCCCAGCGCCCACCACAGCAGGATCGCAGCCAGGATCGCGCAAGTGCCGATCAGGAAAGCCGCGCCCGCCGCATGCGGCGCGGGCATCACCGGCATCGGCACGATCGTGCTCGTCGTCATTGTCTTCTCCCCGTTTTCGCGGCAGCACTAGGCCCCGCAGACGCTTGCAGACCTGCCCTTGGACAGGTCACGACGCGGCGCGATTGTGGCGGTCACGCGTGACAACAGAGGATCGAGGCATGCCCGTACGACTTGAAGGCAGGATCGCACTGGTAACCGGGGCGGGTGGCGGCATCGGCGCCGCATCGGCGCGGCGGCTTGCCACCGATGGGGCGACGGTGGTACTCGCCGACATCGATCTGGCCGCTGCCGAAGCCGCCGCCGACACCATCCCCGGCGCAGTACCGATGGCGCTCGACCTCACCGAAGAGGGTGCGGTCAAGGCGGTGGCGGACGCCATCGTCGCGCGTTTCGGACGTATCGACATTCTCCACAACAACGCCGCCATACAGAACGACGCCCAGCGCCAGAAGGATCTCGACGTCGTCAACCTCGACGTCGCCGCTTGGGACATGGCGATGGCGGTGAACGTGCGCGGCGCCATGCTGATGAGCAAGCACACGATCCCGCACATGATCGCGGCAGGTGGCGGTTCGATCATTCACAGCGCGTCCGGCTTCGGCGTGCAGGGCGAATCGACCCTGACCGCCTATGGCTCGTCGAAAGCGGCGCTGATCCACCTCAACCGCATGATCGCCACGCAGTACGGCAAGCAGAACGTGCGTTCGAACTGCATGGTCATCGGTTTCGTGCTGACCCCGCTGGCGGTCGAGTCGACGCCTGACGTGATCAAAGACATTCTGCTGACGCACCACCTTACGCCGCGGCTTGGCCGGCCCGAGGACATCGCCGATCTCGTCGCATTCCTCGCCAGTGAAGAAAGCAGCTTCATCACCGGCGCGGCCATACCCATCGACGGCGGCGTCACCGCGCACCAGCCGAGCTATGCCGATTTCCAGAAGCTATTCGCGCAGATTGGCAGCACCAAGCTTTAACTCACATACTCCGCCAGCCGCTCCATCGGGCGAACGGGATCGGTCACGCCATCCCACGTCGCGTGGGCCCTCGCCATCAGTTCCAGCGATTGGCCGATGACATCGGACAGTTCCATCAGTTCGACATATGCCCCGCTCGCGGCGCGGGTGTCGAACAGGCAGAAGCGCTCGCCCGATGGCATGCGACCTTCGTAGGCGATACGGTGCCCCGCCGCCGTCAGCCGCGCGAAGCCCGTCGCGAAATCGCCGCGGGGCATGACATGGTGCAACCCCTCGCCGCGCTCCTCGAGAAAATCGCGAAACGGCGAAGCGCCGCCGTTTGTCTGTTCGAGCAGCTCGATCAGCATCCCGCCGGAAAAGCCGAAGCCGACGCGCAACGCCACTTCGGTCGGCTCGCCGTAGTAAAGCTGGCCGGGCAGCACCGGCACGTCGAAGACGAAGAACGGTCCAGCGCCAAGTTCGTGCGTCCAGTGCTGCAACGCGGCATCGAGGTCGCGGGTGACGTGGCACAGTTCGATGATCGAACCTTCAGGCTGCATCGGTCCATCCTTTCACGCTGGTGCGCTTCGCAAATGCGCGCGCGCGTTCGTCCGCCTGCCGCCGCCGCCCGTTCAGGTCGATGCGCGGCACGGCGGGGGGGATCGCATCGAGCTTCACCAGCCGGACCTCGCGGATCATGCGGTCGAGCGCTGGTCCGGCGGGCACGCCCTGCCAGCGGGTGAGCATCCAGCCTTGGTGCAGGCCGCAGGTGTCGATCCAGTTGGCCACGCCCGGATCGGCGAGCGCCACGGCATAGGTCACCGTACCGTCGGCATTGGGCACGACCTGCGACTTGTTCAGACTGGCCAGCCGGTGCATCGGGTCGGGAGCGATGGTCCAGGGATCGGTGATCTGGAAGCCGGTGTAGTAGCTGCCAGCCGAATCGAGCGTAACCAGCACCGCTTCGTCATCGGCGAGGGCGAAACGGCCGCCGGCGAGGTAGCCCCAGTTGCCGTCGCGCCCGTTCGGCCCGACCAGCCGGTTGGGCTCGGGATAGCCTAGGAAATCGTCCTTGAACCCGCGCCAGAAACGCACCCATGCGGGCATGTCGGCGATGACGGCGGCAGCGATTTCGTCCTCGCCGCGCGGCTGCCACCCGGCCGCCGGATCGAGGCGGCGCACGGTCACTTCGGCGGGCCGCTGGTTCCAGTCGGCCTGGCTATCGCGCGTGTAGATCTGGATGCGACCCGGCTGGCATTGCAGATGCAACGCCCCGCCCGCATCCGGCCCGACGGTCACCGTCACACGGCGCTGCGCGTCGCAATGCGGCAAAAGCTGCTGCAAGGTCAGCGCGCCGATATTGCGCCCGAGTCCCGCGTGATGGTCCGGCTCCATTTCGATGACCACGCTGAACTGCGGCGGATCTTCGGAAAAGCGGATACCGATGGCGTATCGCCCGGCGCCGTCGATGGGGATTTCGCGGTTGAAGTTGTCGGGGTTGTCGACCGCCACCGCTGCGCCGCCAAAGCTGTGGCCGAACCAGTGGCGCGGCGGGTTGGAGACGTTCCACACCACGCACGGCGCCGCGGTATCGCCGTTTGCCTCGCGCATGGCCAGTGCCAGCACCCATTGGTCGAGCGCGCGATCGAGGCTCAGCGCGCCGTCGGGCAGGGACGCGGCCGGATCGCCGCGCATGTCCCTCCGGGCCGCCTCGCGCGCGGCGCGAACGTCCGCCCGCTCGATCAGGCCCAGCGCCATCCGCTCCGCCGCTGCCTGGTCGGGCGTGTGGAGCGGATTGCTCACGAGATGGTCCCCACCCGGCCACCTTCGGCAAATACGGTGCTGCCGGTGGTGTAGCTCGACGCGTCGCTGGCGAGCAGGATCGCCGCCCCCACCGCCTCGTCGGCCGCCCCGAAGCGCTTGATGGCGTTGCGTTCGGCCAGCCCCAGCCCCTTGTGGATTTCGGCTTCCTGTCCGTCGGGACTCATCGAGCCGACGCACAAGCAATTGATGCGCGTGTGCGGCGCTTGGGTCTTGGCCAGTTCGCGCACAAGGAACAGCAGCGCCGCCTTGCTGACACCATAGGCAACCGCCGGTGGAATCGGGGTGAAGCCACCACAGCTCTGCACCGAGATGATCGAACCCTTGCCGTGTGCCTGCATGTCCGCCTCTGTGAGTTGGGTCAGCCGCCACGTTGCCAAGACGTTGACGTCCATCGCCGTCTTCCAAACCTCGTCGCTGTTTGCCCACAGCCCGCCGTCGCGCGCATAGACCACCCCGGCAGCGGCGTTGTTGAACACGATGTGGATCGGCCCGAAGGCTTCGCGCGCCCTGGCTACAAGCCCTTTGAGGTCGGCCGTTTCGCCAGCATTCGCGGCAACCGCCAGTGCGCGCCCGCCGCCAGCGGCGTTAATCTCGCCAGCGATCCGGTCGAGCCGGTCCTGCGAACGCGCCGAAATGACCACGTTGGCGCCCAGCTCGGCATAGGCCTTGGCGACATGTTCGCCGACGCCGGGCCCCACGCCGGTGAGGATGGCAGTGCGGCCATCGAGGCGGAAGCGATCGAGAACAGTCATTCCGGTCTCCCCAGGAGTTCGCCGAAGCGATCATAGTAATCCGCCATGCGGCTGAGCACTTCGGCGACGTCGATGCCATATTGCTCGGGCGAATGCTGGTGCTTGCCCATGCGCTTAGCGGCGGGATTGTCGGTGAGGAACCGGTCGATGCGCGCCCTGTGTGCCTGCGAGAAGGCAAGGCCGAAGCGCTCGTGGATGCGCTGCACCGCGCCCATCGGGTCGGCCACCACGTCCTTGTGCGCAAGGTCGATGATCCGCGCCTCGATGGCGGGATTGCGCCGTGCGTCCAGCGCGCGATTCATCCCCACGATCCAGGTGTCCACCACGTCGCGGCCGATGGCGGCCTTGTCCTTGTCGCCGCCGAACGCCGCGAGGAAGCCAGCAATGAAGCTCGACAGCGAGGAAAAGGTCAGCGCCGGATCGCGGTGCGTCCATACCAGCATGGCGCCGGGATAGGCATCGAGCAGCGCGGGCAGGTCGAACAGGTGTTGCGGGGATTTCAACGTCCAGCGGCCCTTTGGTCCCTTCCACTGGAAGTTCTGCAACAGCCGCTTGTGCGAGACGTACTGCCCTGTCACCGTGTTCTCGCGCAGCCAGCGCGCATACTCCGGCACGCCGAGTTCGGCGGGGAAGTTGGTGCTGCCGAAGTGATACTGCATGCCATGGTTGCACTCGCCCGGCTGGGTGCAGTCGAAACGCTGGATGTCGAGCAACTGCGGAGCGTGCTGCAGCCAGTTGTCGTACATCGCGGTGACCTGCGCGATGCGCGGATCGCTGTCGAAGCTGGCTTCCTCCGGCGGGGGCCAGGGCAGATACCACTCCCACTCGCGCGGCGCGCGCACGGCGGGGTCGAGGCACAGCAGGTCATAACTGATTGTGGTGCCGGTACGCGGCAGGCCGATCACAATCAGCGGATCGCCCACATCCTGCGCGGGCC